>NZ_SJOC01000020.1:0-33365 GCF_004331195.1 Acinetobacter sp. ANC 4216
CGATTCAGTCTCCAAGCGATATAACGTTTAGAAAAACCTTCACGTAACAAAGTATAAATCTGATATCTTTCTTCTTGGGTAAGATGAGTGTAGTTCATGATGCAACTTTGACTTTGGTCGGTCGGAAGCAAAATGCTAGCTCATCTTGCTTCCTTCCAATAATTTAATCTCTGTTGCACTTCATTTGAGAATCTAAGCCAATTAAAATGTCTATGTAATAAACCATTTAAAATGTCCTGTTTTTAACTGCAAGAGTCAAGAACAGGATTTAAATTCCTTTGTTCAATGATGGCTTTCTGAGCTTTACGACTCGGCATACTTTTCTTGAGACGGGAACGTTTATTCTGTTTTTCCAACTCTTCATGCTGTTGCTGGATATGGGCCAGAACCGAGCCTAATCTTTTATTCTCAACCACTGCATTTTGCTGCAGTCCAGCCAGTTTATTGAAGACGCTATAGTTGATCTTCCGTCCTTCATGCATGATGGCCACAGTGCCATCTGGATACTCCAGAAATGAAATGTATTGCCCAGCAAGCTTATGATTCAGTGCTGTTGGCTCAAGCATATAAATACACTTGTCATACGTGATGTTCAGGTTCTTTGTGACCTTACGCGGTTCCTGCCAGGTAAAAATATCATCCAGTTCAAGATCAGATTCGGTTAATGGTCGATGTAAATTCTTTGAGTTTCGTGCACATTTAGCGAACTTCTGATTGAAATGCTCAATAAAGCAGGGTAGCCAGGCGTTGGCTTCGGCAATCGAACTGATACCTTCGAGGCGCATTTCCTTGATCAGACGATCCTGAAGTGTCCTGTTAGCACGTTCCACACGACCTTTGGCCTGTGGTGAGTTGGCAAAGATAATATCAATGTTTAACTCATTCAGGATCCGGCCAAATCATTTCTGGAGTACCCGGATGGAACTATCGCCATCATGTATGAGGGACGGAAGATCAATTATAGCGTCTTCAATAAACTGGCTGGACTACGGCAAAATGCAGTGGTTGAGAATAAAAGATTAGGTTCGGTTCTGGCCCATATCCAGCAACAACATGAAGCATTGGAAAAACAGAATAAACGTTCCCGTCTCAAGAAAAGTATGCCGAGTCGTAAAGCTCAGAAAGCCATCATTGAACAAAGGAATTTAAATCCTGTTCTTGACTCTTGCAGTTAAAAACAGGACATTTTAAATGGTTTATTACATAGACATTTTAATTGGTGAATAACACCTAAAGGTTAAGGCCTACCCCACACAACAATATTTCAAAGCCCTTTTTCTAGACATCCCCTACAAAAAAACGTATAACACCGTTTTTCATTTAACAGGTGTCCGACGTTGAAACTTGTGCTTGCACCCATGGAAGGCTTAACAGACCCCATTATGCGCGATGTACTTACATCCGTAGGGAGCTTTGACTGGTGTGTAACCGAGTTTATTCGTGTCACCGATTCAGTGCTTCCCGATCATGTCTATCATAATTACTGCCCGGAATTATTAAACGGTGGCAAAACCGCAGCGGGTACACCTGTGCATGTACAGTTTTTGGGAAATAACCCGGAAATGCTGGCAGCCAATGCCATTCGTGCTGTGGAACTGGGAGCTCCTGCGATTGATATGAATTTCGGTTGTCCTGCAAAAACGGTTAACCGTCACCGCGGCGGTTCAGTGCTGCTGGATGAACCCGAAGTGGTACATCTCTTGGTCAAAGCCGTTCGAGATGCCGTACCCCGTCATATTCCAGTTTCAGCCAAAATGCGTTTGGGCTATATGGACCGTAACTATACACTGGAAAATGCGCACGCCATTGAAGATGCGGGTGCGGCTTGGGTCACTGTGCATGCCCGCACCAAAGCAGAAGGTTATACTCCACCGGCTTTCTGGGATCAATTGCAACCGATTCGTGAAGCATTGAACATTAATGTGATTGCCAATGGTGAAATCTGGACCAATGCAGATGCCAAACAATGTCAGCTTGAGTCTGGCTGTGAAGACCTGATGATTGGCCGGGCTGCTGTAACCACACCGGATATCACCCAATGTATCCGTCAAAATACTGATGAAGCCTTGATCACCTGGAATGAATTATTGGCTCTGCAAATTCGTTTCCTGAATGGCCCCTATAAAAAAGAAATTAATATGGTGGGACGTTATAAACAGTGGCTCGGCATGATGTCCAAGCATTATCCAGAAGCCAAAATGCTATGGGATGAAGTAAAACGCATCAAGCAACTGAACGAAATTATTGAAAAGTTGAATCAACTACAGCACTAAAAAATAAAAGCCTTTGCATATGCAAAGGCTTTTTTCGATCAAGTTCCCTGTTTACGCTGTTTTAAGTTTTCTACATGTAGGCGATTGGTTTTCCAGGATTTCTCTAAAACTTCTTTTTCAATCCGTAATTGAATCCGTTTCAATTTCATCGCAGGAATGACTTCCTCCTGAAAACCTTTAACATAATCAGTCCATGCCGCGCCACGAAATACATTACTTGGCATGGCAGTTTTAAATTCACTTTCTGGCATAAATACAATCACCGAATGCAAATGTTGCGGTTCAAGAATGTCGGAGAGCACCTCCTCGAGTACTTTCATGTGTTTATAGTTTTGATGCAATGGATTTTGAAATTTATAGCTCTTTTTATAAATTTTTTGCGTCCACATTTTTTGACGTTCACTGCCAAAAATCCAGCCGGTATAATTTTTGGTTTCAATCACAAAAATCCCAAAAGGACTTAAGAGAATATGATCAATTTGTGTCGTTCCTGCCTGTTCATCTGGCAAAGTGCAATCATTTAATAAAATGTAACGCGGGTCTTTTAAATAGAGTTTGACGTGTACAGCTATCGCGAGTTCCCCCACTTTACCTTTAATGAAGGGTTTAAAGGCTTTGAAAATCCCTATGGCAATAAAAGCAAGAATAATCCACCAAAAGCTTGACCCAAGTTGCGCAACTATCTGACTCAACATTTTATTGATCTTTGTTTTTAATAAGACTTTATAATTTAAACAATTTTCTCTAATTTTAACAGAATTTCTTTATTGTCCAGCCCACCGGCAAAACCGACCAGTTTACCGTTTGCACCTACCACACGATGACACGGCGCAATAATCGAGATGGGGTTTTTCCCGTTAGCAGCACCCACTGCACGTACCGCTTTGACGTTACCGACTTGTTCGGCAATATCACGGTAACTGCGGGTTTCGCCAAAGGGAATAGTCAGCAAGGCTTGCCAGACTTTCTGCTGAAATTCAGTGCCTTCAAAATCTAGAGGCAAATCAAATTGCTGCCGTTTTCCAGCAAAATATTCGCTTAACTGTTTTTGGGTTTCCAATAAAATTGGATGATGTGTTTGTTCAATCAGTTCGGCTAAACGTACCCGTTTGGGATTTTCATTTTCCCAAAGTACCGCCACCAAAGCCGTGTCATTGGCGACCAGTTTTAAGGTACCCACAGGAGAAGCCATTTCTATAAATGCCAGTTTCATTGTCTTCTCCTGTAGTGCATTAAATAAGCGATATAGTGAGGAAGAGTGGTTATAATGATGACAGTTTCATCAATACCAACCCAGAAATAATCAGTACCGCGGCGAGCATGCGCATGGCCGATGCAGGCTCACCCAAAATAAATACCCCGACCAGAAAAGAACCCACTGCACCAATCCCGGTCCAGATGGTATAGGCGGTACCCAGCGGCAAGGTTCGCATGGCATAGGCCAGTAAAGCAAAACTTAATACCATAAAAACCAGGGTAATGATACTCGGGGTGAGACGGGTGAAACCTTCTGAAAGTTTCATGGCATAGGCCCAGACAATTTCAAAAATACCCGCTAAAACTAGAACGATCCAAGCCATGACGACGATGCTCCATTTGATCAGAGTCAGGTCGTCCTGACGAATTTTCTTCGTGCAACAACCCATCTGGTTGCACCAAGGGAGGTCGTTCCTCCTGTCATTGATCGATAATTATATAAATAATTGAGGGAACTGGGTGCATGTTTTACATTTTTTGACCAATTGCTCACTTTAAAAGTGCACATAAAAATACGACTGGCCTCAACCAGTCGTATTTTTTGGAGCCATGAGTGGGATTAAAATTTAAAACGTATCCCTGCACCATACAGCCATTCCTGATCAGATGCTGATTCCGCTTGCCAAGCAGTCTGCTCACGCCCCTGTTTGTATCCATAGGCCACATCAATAAAAGGCATGACCTTTTTATTGATTTCATAACGGGCTTCCAGCCCCAATTGTGCGGTACTTAAACCGGTTTTTTGCGCATAGCTGGAGTCATCACTCAACACCACATTCAAGTCCAGATAAGGCTTAACAATCAGTTTTTGCGTCAGCAGCACATCGCGTTCGGTTTCCAGGCTCAAAGAAGCTTGATTATCCTGACCAATATAGAGATAGGCATTGGTTTCAACGAAATACGGTGCCAGCCCATGCACCCCAATCACGGCATCGACCTGATCCTGATCGACTTCCCGATTCTGGTCATTGCGATAGCGTAAACCGGCCTGTACATCCCAGAAATCGGCAACATTGCGACTGTACAACACTTTGGCATCATATTCCGCTTGCTCTGACTCAGCATCATCGGCATGCACTTTGATAAAAATCTTGTTTTCATCTGTCCCGATACGGGTTTCCAGCTCCGACTTTAAAACCCCTTCTCCATCGTTATTGCGTAGCCAGCGACTTTCAAGCGTGGTTTGCTGATAAATCTGCCCGCCATGCTCCTTGATATGCTCGGCAGATGCAGCATCATTCGAGCTCACATTTTCATCTTGAACAGCAATTACGGGTTTTGCTTTAACAGGTGTTTGGTCTGTCGTTGACACGACATGATGTTGTGAATGATCCACCGGTATTGCATTTTGTGCTGACGTCTGCACTTCCGCCATCGGCATGGTTTGATGAATTGGCTGTGCAAAACTTTGTCCAGATAACAATAAGCATGAGGCACTCAATGTGCTCATTACAAAGTGATTAATGATGCGCATGTGAGTCTCCTTGCTCAACTTGAGCTGGTGTAGCAGGTGAAGCGAGCGTTTTATTTCCGTCGACATTGGCCACCACCAGTTTGCTCATCATGCCCGATGACATGTGATAGAGCAGATGGCAATGAATTGCCCATTCTCCCAATTCGTCCGCGGTCAGTAATGCGGTTACCGTTTTACCCGGCGGCACAATCAGGGTGTGTTTATTCGGCATATTGGCGCTACTTTGCCCATTTTCCAGCTGCATAAACATGCCATGCAGATGCATCGGATGCGCCATCATGCTGTCATTGATAAATTTCAGGCGGATACGTTCGCCATATTTCACCTGTAGCGGTTTCACTTCGGTAAATTTCTTGCCATTGATGGTCCAGATATAACGCTCCATGTTGCCACCCAAGCGCACTTCCAGTTCACGCTCCGCAGGACGGGTATCGGGCTGTGGAGTGAGTGATTTCAAGTCGCCATATTGCAGCGCCTTATGCCCTGCCGGGGTTGAGGCATTGGCCCAGCCATAAACCACGGCTGCCTTATTATCTGAAGCGGATTGTGCTGTACGATGCGTTGCATGGCTTTGCTCGTGCTGCTGATCAGACTCAGGCTGTGCGGATGGCAGAGTCGCATGTTGCGAATGCTCCTGCATGGCTGCATGACTCATTTGAGTATGATTCATGGCCTGATGATCCATTGCAGCCATGTCATGTTTCATTGACGAATGATCCATCTTTGAATGATCCATTCCAGCCATGTTATGTTTCATTGATGAATGATCCATCATTTGATGTTTCATTGAGCCTGGACTATGTGAATCTGCACTGGCTGGATTTGTACCACTCTGACCATCATCCATCTGGGCATGGTTGGCATGATCACCGGATGTAGAACCGTGCCCCATATCTTCCATGGTCAGTAATGCACGTGGACGTGGTTTCGGCATGTGAATCGCATGCGTCACTGGAGAATTTTCATTATGCAATGTCCCAATGGCAAACCCACTGCGGTCAATCGACTCGGCTTCAATCTGATAATGATTGGCTTGCGGTTCCACAATCACATCATAGGTTTCTGCAGTGCCTATGCGAAATTCATCTACAGGTACCGGTTGCACGGGCTGGCCATCGGCACTGACCACTGTCATCTTCAAGTCTGGAATACGGACGTCATAAAAAGACATGGCTGAAGCATTGATAAAACGTAAACGGACTTTTTCATTTGGCTTGAACATGCCAGTCCAGTTTTGTTCTGGGGTTTTGCCATTGATCAAAAAGGTATAACCGGTGACATCGGACAGATCGGTTTTCAGCATTCGCATTTGATTCCACATGGAACGGTCTTGCCAAGTACTTTTGAATCCATCACGTTTGACTTGCTTCCAGACATCCGACAAAGTTTCACGCTGGTTTTGATAGTATTCAGCCGACTTTTTCAGGTTCTTCTGAATTTGGTCACTGCTGGACTGATGAAAATCGGACAGCATCACCACATAATCTCGATCAGCCTGTTCATGCGCTGTTAGCGGCTTGTTCCCTTTGGGATAAATCACCAGGGCGCCATATAAACCGTCCTGCTCCTGTCCTTTGGAATGCGCGTGATACCAGTAGGTGCCGTTTTGACGCACCTTGAAACGGTAGACAAAATCAGCTTGCGGTTTAATCCCTTTAAACTGGTTAAAACCCGGTACACCATCCATCAATCCTGGCAGCAATAAACCATGCCAATGAATGGAACTATCCTTGTTTTTCAGATTGTTATGCACATGAATAACGGCATCATCACCTTCTTCAAATTCCAGAAGAGGTGCAGGAAATTGACCATTTACGGTAATCCGTTTTAAGGGCTTGCCGGTCACATTGACCATCTGTTCATCAATGTTGAGATGATATTCCTTGACCGCGGCAAATGCCCACGATGATGAGACCAAACACACCCCGATCACGAGGCTTCGACTTAATTGAATAGACATAACTTTACCTATAATTTAAAAATAAAAAGTTTTTTTAAATCACGGTAAAGCTTTAGGGGGACGCAGGATTTTCTGCCAGAAACCGCTTAAATGCTGGGCAGAATAAGTAAAATTGGGCTGTGGATGTTCGGGAACAGGATTTAAATGGGCAAAACTCGGACTTTGCGCATCCAGCCAGCTGCCCAGACTTTGACAATGCAACTGTATGCAATCATTACAGCTGAAATGCTGCTGTTGATCGCTCATGCCCTGATGACAATCCAGATCATGGGACAGGTTTACCTGTTCGACAGGATGCTGCTGCATGTGCGGTTGAGTATTGACTGAATCATGGCAACCTGACATGGCCGTCATGGGCATTTTATCTTCATGCTGAATCGCCAATTCACTCATCATTTGCTGATGCATCGGCTGTTCAAATGCCAAGACAGCATTGCTCCACCCGATAGCAAAAACCATCAGGAACACAAACCAAGCCTGTTTGCGTAATGAAGTGAGCACAGTATTGTCCTTAGCCAATCTAGAATAAAAGATAAATCATGTTCTTTTGATTTCAGTCTAACACGATATCCGCGATACAAGTTATACACAATTTTTAAATTTACGCTAAACAGTGTCAAGTCCGGTTAAATAATGCCAACTTAAACAATAAAGTTATTTTTTAAACAGTTCTATTTTTAAGCATAGATGAATAAAGCATCATATTTTTTAATAGCTTAACAAGCTAAAAAAGGACTCAATTGAGTCCTTTTTATACATTTAATGTCTAATTATTAAACTATTGATCTACAATTGTTTATAAACTAATCAAGTTATCCATACAGTTATCTACACAGATATCCATATGGTTATCCATAAAGTTATCCACAACTTAGCAATAATTAATTGTAGATTATTAGAGATTAACTGAGCCTACTTTTGCCAGTTCCGAACGCATTTCATCAATGACAGCTTTATAATCCGGCTTGCCAAAAATGGCAGAACCGGCAACAAACATATCTGCCCCAGCTTCAGCAATTTCGCGAATATTGGCCGGTGTTACCCCACCATCCACTTCCAAACGAATGTCACGGCCAGAGGCATCAATGATCTTGCGTGCCTGACGAAGCTTCTCCAAAGTCATGGGAATAAATTTTTGACCGCCAAAGCCCGGGTTGACACTCATCAACAAAACCTGATCGACTTTGTCCAGCACATAGTCCAGGTAATGCAATGGCGTGGCCGGATTAAACACCAGGCCTGCTTTGGCACCACCAGATTTGATTAACTGTAAAGAACGGTCAATATGATCCGAAGCTTCCGGGTGAAAAGTAATAATGTCAGCACCCGCTTCCAGGAAATCGCCAATCATACGGTCTACTGGCGATACCATCAGATGCACGTCAATCGGTGCCTGAATCCCGTATTTTTTTAATGCCTTGCACACGCCTGCACCAAAAGTCAGGTTAGGGACATAGTGGTTATCCATCACATCAAAATGTACGACATCTGCACCTGCAGCAAGCACATTTTCAACTTCTTCACCTAAACGGGCAAAGTCGGCAGATAAAATGGAAGGTGCAATTAAATATGGCTTGGACATGGAGAGAACCTGGCTATGCATTTGAATTGATTTTTCACATTATAACAAATTGAACTTTGCTGCTGTGATTCAATCTACATCTGTTGCGATTTAATCGCATTCATTTTAAATCTGCAACGTTGCGTTGCATGATTTCACTTTCGCTATTTTTAAAATCTGCTATTTTGACCTAAGCGCATAAGGTAAATGAGAATGAAAAGTAATACACAAATTATCACGTCAGAAGCAGCCCGTATCGCCAAACGATTACTCAATCACTGGAAACATAAATTTGAAGTCTCTGAAACTGAGGAAGATTTCAGTATCTTTATGCCGGACGCGACTGTTAAGCTGACGCCACAATCAGCAGTATTGCTGGTTTCGATTGACAGTTCATTAGAAGACTTAAGCAGACTGGAAAAAGTGGTGCTGGACCATTTAAGCCGAATGGCACAGCAAGAATTCACTGCTATATGGCAGCATCAATAAGTAAGGGAGAATTAAATTCTCCCTTTTTTGAATTAATGATCAGGCTTCGAGTTGTACCGCATGGAATTGCAGATGGTCATCCATAAAGGTCTGAATAAAGTAATAACCGTGGTCATAGCCAGCATGTTCACGCAAGGTCAGTGACTGACCTGCTTCGGCACAGGCCTGTTTGAATAAGGCCGGATTCAGCTGGCTATAGAACTGATCCTTAGCTCCCTGATCAATCAGAATTTCCTGAAACAAAGCACCTTTGGACTGAACCAGAGCCGTTGCATCATGCTTTTTCCATTCGGCCTGATCGACACCTAAATAATTGGAAAAGGCTTTCTCGCCCCAAGGACATTGGCTCGGCGCACAAATCGGAGCAAAAGCGGATACCGATTTAAATTTTTCCGGGTATTTAAATGCCAGTGTCAGTGCACCATGTCCGCCCATGGAATGCCCGAAGATGCCTATCGCATCTGCTTGCATTGGAAAGCTTTGCGTCACGACAGCATAAAGTTCATCGGCAATAAAGCTTTCCATTTGATAATGCTCAGCCCACGGTGCCTGAGTGGCATTGATATAAAATCCGGCACCCTGACCGATGTCCCAGGAATCGCCTGCTGCCACCTGCTCGCCTCGGGGTGAGGTATCCGGACTAATCAGGATCAACCCCAGCTGGGCGGCTAAACGTTGCGCATGGGCTTTAATTGCAAAAGTTTCTTCAGTACAGGTCAAACCCGCCAGATAAAACAGGGCTGGACAGGGTTGGCCCGTTAAAGCCTGATGGGGCAAGAAAATTCCAAATTTTGCCTGTCCTTTTAAGCTCTTGGAATTAAAGGCATAAATTCTCTGTTCCCCATCAAAGCATCGATTCGCTTGGATTAATTCCATCGTTCTTTTCCTTATTGTGCTGCCACACTTAATGGTGGGGTTTCTATTTTCATATCTGTCTGGGTTGTAGCTGGAAATAAGCGTTGCTCGAGTTGCGGCAACATAAATTCCATATTCTTGCCAATCGACCATTGCGGTTCAGAGGCTTCAAATCCTTGTGCGGTTTCCCATTGTGCCACCGTTTTTTGGGTCTGCTCAAAAGCATCTTTGATAGACATCTGCTCGCGCATGGCCTGATCAAAAAAAGCCCGCCCAAAATAAGTATAATCCGCTTCATTCGAACAGCCAA
Source organism: Acinetobacter sp. ANC 4216 (assembly GCF_004331195.1). Lineage (NCBI taxonomy): Bacteria > Pseudomonadati > Pseudomonadota > Gammaproteobacteria > Moraxellales > Moraxellaceae > Acinetobacter > Acinetobacter sp. ANC 4216. The sequence continues at coordinate 10,180 of NZ_SJOC01000020.1, forward strand.
AAGATGCCCGGTCAGCCGCAGATGCGGTAATGATTAAAGTATTATCATCCTGCAAAGCGGGAACAAAACTCCCTGAATAACAGGCGGAAATGACAATGACCCGCCAACGGATACCGGATTTATCCAGAGTTTCCTTAAGCCATTTAGGATCGACATCATTTAAATCGATCGGATCATTTTCCATTTCAAACTGATTCGGCAAACCATGTGAAGTCATGTATAAAAATAACACATCACTTTCTTTATTCATTTGCTGCCCGATACGGCGCAAGGCTATTTCCATACTGGTGCGCGAAGCAATCGGGATTTGAGTTCGGGTTTCAGGATTATTAATCAGCACCATGGAACGGCCAAAAGTTCCAAAACGGGTATCAAACTGTTCTTTAATCCGTTCAACTTCCGACTTAAAGACATCTTGATAACCTGCACCGGCAACGCCCAAAAAGTACCAGTGCGACTGGGCGAATTCACCATACTGGATCGATTCAATCGACTTGTTCAAGATACGGCTTTGGGCATAAAAAGCATCTTCAGCAAAAGTGGGTGGTGTCTCTTCAACCTTCCATATCGGTTGACTTTTCACCGACATTTGCCAGACCACAAGGGTAAAAAGTGTTGCAGCCACAATCAACGCCCGCTCCCACCACGGCCATTTCAGTTCACGTGAAAACACCCATACCACCGCCAGACTCTGCCAGACGAACAGCACCATGAAGATGGTCGGCAAATAGTCATAGAACAGGTAGGGCAAGACATCGATATAGCCCAGATACTGGATCAGGCTTTGCAATAAGGCGATATGGGTATCCAGTACCAGCCACAACAAGGCAGGCACCAGCATGAGACGAGGATTATTGATCCGCTGGGAAAGAAAAATACCGACGATGAGTGCAATAAAAGGCCACAACACATAACTGATCAGGCCTTGCGGGTTAAATTCCCCCATCTCCCCGGAACTTAACCAACTGAATAAACTGTTGGCACAGCCGCCTAAAATTCCCCAGAAAATCAGTTGCAGAATCGATGGACGAACAATTTGCAAAGATCGGCGCGAACCCAGAAAAAGCCACATCCCAGCAGTTTGGTTGCTTTTAAAATCATGCCAAAAATTGATGGAGGGTTTAAAGTCGATCATAAGATTTCAGGGTGGCTGTCGCTCGCGGATTTACAATCCAAGTTTATGCTTGATGGAATTTTTATCAATGCTGCTTTGGGACTATATAACAAATTAATGCACATTATTGAAGCAATTACCCAACTAGTCTAGAAGATCATGCTGAAAGTAGGCATCAAAACGACAGGTATCTCCCTGCCATTGATGATCCGGTTCCAGGTTGGCCAAATAGACAGCCAGACGTGGCCGCTTCACCACCACTCGTTTTGCCACTTGTTGCGCCAGAGTTAACAGGTGGTCGCCCAGATCCATTTCCCCATCTTCAGGCAAGAGCATATGGAGTAGCTGCATCTGCTTTTTCACTTGTGCCTGTTTTTTAATGGCTTGCTGGTTCTGGTCGCGCTGGGGAAACATCGGATCAAGATAAACCACATCCACCACCTGCTTCTGCTCAGCTTGCTGCCTTAAATAGTCGGCAGAATCAGAGAAAACCAGATGAATTCGTGCCACTACCGGACTGAGAAACGCATCATTTTGCGCATGGTTTTTGCTGTCTTCCAGCAAGGTAAACAAGATCGGATGCCGCTCAACCAAGGTGACGTCAGCTCCCAAATGTGCCATCAACAAACTGTCATGGCCTAAACCGGCAGTCGCATCAATTAATCTGGGCTTTTCACCCAGATTACACGCCCGTGCAATCATTTCGGATTTTAACGATGAGCGTTTTAAACGCGGCACTTCGGCTTGCCAGTCGGGCTGCATCTTCATGCCATTGGCACACAACCACAGTCCCGACGCATCTGCACATAAGGCCAGTTCAGGATTTAAACGCAAAAATCGGGCATTCAGCTTTTCAATAATTTCAAGCTTTACCCTGACTCCACGAGAAGAAAGCACAGCAGAATACTGCTGTGCTTTCTGTTGAAATTCCTGTTCTACAAATAAGCGGAGTTCGCTTACCATAATTTCCAGCCTGTAAATGCAAAAAGTAAGATTAAAAGACCGGAAGCAATGCGATACCAGGCAAAAACCATAAAATCACGTTTTGCCACATACGCCACTAAAACACGAATTAAAATCAAGGCCGAAACAAAGGAAACGATTAGACCGACAGCTAAAACGGTCCAGTCTTCCGTGGTCTGCATGACATCATAACTTTGATAAAGATCGAGCAGACCAGCACCGACAATCACCGGAATACCAAGAAAAAATGAAAATTCTGTGGCAGCCTTACGTGAAATACCCAGGAACATGGCACCAATAATGGTTGCCCCTGAACGTGATGTCCCCGGAATGAGAGACAGCACCTGAATTAAACCGATCCAGATTGCTTCTTTATAGCTGATGTTCTCGACTTCTTCGGCATTCACTTTAGGCGGATGCTTTTCAATCCACATAATAATGAAACCACCGACAATCAGGCCAATCGCCACGGCAATGTCATTAAACAGCAGATCTTTTACTGCCTGTCCGAAGGTCAGGCCAACCAGTACAATTGGAATAGAAGCCATGATCAGGCTAAAACCAAGATGACGACCTTTGGCCTCACCGGTAAACATGCCTGTCGCTGCGCCCCAGAGACGCGACCAGTATTCATAAATCACCGCTGCAATTGCACCCATTTGAATGGCGATCACAAATACATCGCTCTTTTCTTTGGTCCAGAAATTCATGAGTTCTGAAGCGAGAATTAAATGTCCGGTACTTGAAATTGGTAAAAATTCGGTAATACCTTCAACGATACCCATAATTGCCGCTTTCAGCAGCAGTAAAAGATCCATAGAAAACCCTGATTATGATTTGCCTTGTTCTGGAATTTTTTTCCAGGCATTGTCACGTAAATACACTGGTAATGCCTGTTCAGCACTCACCCAATGCTTTTGCTCCGCATGCGCGCGTGCAATGGTCGCAATATCTTGCGCCGTTGCACTTAAGTCTTTGTATTGTATTTGTTCAGGCTTAATTAAAGCTGAACCCGAACCGACCAGTTTAAATTTGACGGCCTGACCGGCAGCACTATAATTTAACAGTTGCTCTGTATCCACAGCCTGCATAATGCCCTGCTGATCCAGCTGAAAACTCGCAATATAGACTTCATTCATACGCGCATCCAGCACTGCAGTCACTGCGGTTAAACCCGCCAGACGATATGCTGCCTGTGCCAGGGCTTGTAAGGTTGAAACAGGAACAACTGGCAGATCATTGGCCCATGCCAGGGCCTGAGTCACGGCCGCATTAATACGTACCCCGCTAAATGAACCGGGACCACGGCTAAATGCAATTGCAGTTAAGTCAGCAGCAGACAATCCAAGCTGGGTAAAAGCCTGTTCGATCATTGGGAGAATCGTTTGCGTTTGTGCTTTTGCTCGCGCATCTAATTGAAAAAATAATTCTTGAGTGTCATCTACAATAGAAACGGAACACTGCTCATTGGCAGTTTCCAATGCCAGCAACTTCATGCACAACCTTAATTCATTTAAATATAAAAAACGTCGGATATCATACTCCACTCATGCGTGCGAGGCGAGATTTTCCATCTGCAGGATACAAAAAAGCCAAGCTCTGGCCTGGCTGAATATTTCGTCTCAAATTATAGTTCAACTGACTCTAAATGCTGAAAATTCTTGAAATGTTCCGCGTAGTGCAAGGCACTCATTTTTAATTTGGCTTCAGCCGCTTCATCCAGCGTTTTGACGATTTTCCCCGGCGAACCCATCACCACAGAATTGTCCGGAATGACTTTACCTTCAGGAATTAAGGCATTGGCGCCAATGATGCAGTTTTTACCGATGACAGCATGATTTAAAATCACGCTGTTAATGCCAATCAGCGTGTTATCGCCAACGGTACAGCCATGCAGCATCGCTTGATGCCCAATCGTCACATAACTGCCAATATGCATTTCAATTCCTGCATCGGTATGTAAAACGGCATTTTCCTGCACATTGGTAAAATCCCCCAGTTTGATCTTGCTGTTATCGCCCCGGATGACCGCACCAAACCAGACACTGACCTGCTTGCCCATTTCTACCTGGCCAATGACGGTCGCATTATCCGCAACCCAGCCATCCCAAGGTTGATGTGTTGCTTGAGGTGTATATCCCTTAAATTTATAGATCATGGGGTGAAGTTCCTTATTTACCGTATTTAATCTTGTTGCTATGAAAAGCGGGCGAATTTAATAAAAATGGCCATTCCTTTTGATAATCCAAACCATACTGAAACAGGGATACCAGCATCCGTGCAGTCAAGCCCCAGACAATTTCATTCTCCACGCGCATGCTGGGAAAATACAAAGACTGATGTGCATAACGTACTTCGTAGGGAATTGGCGGTGCATTCATTAAACTATGGAGTGATGCAAAAAATATTCGATCAATTTCAGCAGGTTGAGGAGTCAGCTGCACTTCAGGCGGAATCAGTCCAACCACAGGTTTGACCAGCATGCCATTGCGGGCTTTTTGCATGGGCAAATCGCCAATCAGTTGCACATCAAAGGGATTCAGCGCGGTTTCTTCATAGGCTTCGCGCAAAGCCACCACAATATTACTGGTATCTTGCGGATCTCTTTTGCCGCCCGGAAAAGAAACCTCCCCGGCATGATTGGACAAATATAAAGAACGGCGCGTAAGCAAAACCTTGGGATCGGACTCATCGGTAATGGCAATTAGTACAGCAGCCTGAGCCGGCTTTACTCGTGTAGAAAAGCGTAACCTGTGCTGTAATAATTGTATTAATGAGTAGTCATCCATGGGCTACTGCTCCTGCTTCTTGCTTTATTTCATCATAGCTGAATTTTTATTCCAAAGGATAGAAATGATGCCAAAGTTGGATTTTTCAGTTATGCTGATCAACACCTTGATCATTGACGATGAATATGAATTTCTGTGTAATTTGCGGACATAAAACAACGGAAAAAATTCCACTCGGCGACCATCAATTACGCCGTGTTTGTACAGATTGCGGCAATATTCATTACGTCAATCCCAAAGTCATTTGCGGTGCACTCGTGCTTTGGGAAAATAAGGTTTTGCTGTGCCGCCGTGCCATTGAGCCCCGTTATGGCTTATGGACCCTGCCTGCAGGTTACATGGAGCTGTTTGAAACCATGGAACAAGGCGCTGCCAGAGAAACTCGGGAAGAAGCCGAAGCTGAAGTTGAAATCGAACAGCTCTACTGTATGTACAACATCCCCCGAATTGGACAAATTTATGTTCTGTTCAAGGCCAATCTCGTCAATGGCGTATTCGGTGCCGGTGAGGAAACCATTGAATCCCGTCTATTTGAAGAACATGAAATTCCCTGGTCTGAACTGGCTTTTCCTAGCGTAGAACGAACCTTAAGACATTATTTTGAAGACCGTAAAACCGCTTCCTTCACTATGCATTTAGAAACCTTAGGTACCCGTTTGGATCATACCGGTTAAGGATGCGATAAATTTGCAATTCAATAAAAAGCCCATCATGTGATGGGCTTTTTATATTGTTCAATTTATTTAATTTTGACCGTATAACATGGAGCTAAAGCAAAAGTTAATGTACCTCCGATTAATTTTGCAATTTCCTTGTCTTGTGAAGTATGTGTGGAATTATTCGCATTATAAACTTTTTGGAAACTTGATAATGTACTTGCCCATTTTACTTCCTCTACTTCAGAATCTTTAAATGTGACATCTGCTTTACCCGAAGTAAGATTTAAAAGATTAGTTACATTCAGTAATGCCCCACCCACCACAATACTTTCTCCAGTGCTGGAAGTCTTGATGTTAGTATTCATTCCGACTAAAGCACCGTCTACTTTTTTCAAGTTTGCATTTGCCAATACCATACGTAAAGAAATATTTTTATCATTGGTAAAAGCACGAGAAACTGTACCAATACGGTATTGTTGAACTCCGTTCTGGTCTATATAGGTGGATGAGTTAAAGCCTGTGGCCTCACAAGCGGTTTTTCCTGAAGGTAATTCCGTATCCAAAGCAGTACTCATATCATTTTCAGTAGATCCAGGTTTCATATTGGTTCGAATGTTACCCTTTTCATCAATGACTATTCCTAGTACAACGTTATTCACACTGGTATCGGTAAATTTAAAGGTCAGATTTGCATACATCGGGAAAATATAAGCTTCGCCAGATTTCGCATTATTAACGGATTTAAAGACCCTTTTATCTAGATAAGTAATAGGAAAGGTTTTATATAAATCGAGTGTACCCTTAAAATTTTCGCTGCCAATGGTCTGCGTCCATAGACCAAAATCCAGCTTATCCGCTGCAGTGACTTCTGTTTTTCCGGTAAGCAACTTATAGAATTGTTCTTTGCCGGCAATCATATAATCATTATATAAAGTGCCCTGATAAATACTTAAAGGTGTAATGACTTGATCGACCTGAAAATCAAAATTTCGATCGATTTTCTTCGTCACCGGGTTAATCCAATGATCTTGTGCATTCGCAGTCATCCGAATAGGTCGGGTGGTGGTCAGCAATTTGGTATTTAATCCACCTACCGTCGAAGTATCACTGACTCCTGGACCACGCCATTGCATACCACTGCCAAAGGTATAACCGTCACGGTCTGTAATCAACATGAAATGTCCAAAGAGATGCTGCGTTGAACTATCCTGCGTATTACACGTCTCTTTATTACAACCGACCAAACCATCTGAACCGCTTAAACTGCTAACTACTCCAGAGGTTGAGAATAGTGAAAATTCAGGTTGATATACTCCCGCATTCGAAATATTCATCAACATGCTGACAGTCGAAAATGCCTGCTCATTGGTTATATTTGAAATATTGAGCCAAGGTTTGATCAGTAATTCAAAGTCTGCATCTGCGGTATTTACAAAAGCATCTTGAGAAATTGACTGGCTAATTCTCTCCAGATCTACACGCATTTGATCAGTAATATATAAAGCTTGAATATCGGTCGGATCAGCAATTCCACCGTTTTGCAGCGCAAGTGCCTGTAATATTTTTGCCAAACGCATAGCTACTTTCACAGTGCTATCATTGGCATCCAGAGACCTAGCCGGTGTATTGGTCATACCCGAGGCAATGTCTAAAATAGTCAAGCGAGGTAATTGCGAGGTACTGACCTTGGCAATTTTATTGAGGTCTAGCGTTCCCAAATTAATTTGCTTATCTTTTTCCCCCTTAATGAAGAAGGTAATTTTATCACCGACCTTACATGCCCCTGTTGCTGCCCCGTCTTTTGCATCAAAAGTGGTCACGAAGCTATTTTTGGTATCACTACTACAGGTAAAATTTAATCCACTTAATGGATAATCCAGTGCAAATCCAAGACATCCCGTAGAACCAATCGTACACGTTCCATTCGTTGTACTACCTTCATAAACTTCAGGAATAACATTGGCACTTTCGCCACCACAACCACTTAAAGCCGCCATCAAGGTGGTGAGGGTAAACGGGAGTAAATACTTATTTTTCATCCTAATTCTCTTCTTATATCCTTAGCGAATTGCTATCAATTTTAATTGACCCTTATTGGTAAGTGCTTTGTTATCTACATCTATCGCACTGGCTAAAGGGGTTAATAACATATATTGGGTTGTGGAAGGAATATGAACGATTCCTTCAATTTTTTCATGCGAGGTAAAAGAAGCTGTAGCCTCATGATTCTTAAAGCCTCCAGCACCTTCCAGCACACACCCATGGGTATCCAGAAAAACCACAAATGGCCAATAAAAGGTCGGATTTTGTTGTCGTGAGGCATAAGAACTAATCTGAACATTCTGAATGGCATTGGAAACTTTCACAATTTCAAAATCAAATTGTTCTTTTAAGGGTGCCCGCGGCCAAACATTGACTTCTTTATCCAAACTGACAGTTTTGGCATTTTTAATTTTTTTATCCTGAATACATTGTTGACCTAAACTTGCAACAACATCCGCCTGGGAAACCCGATAATAGCTGGATGACAATGTAATGGGACCACTATCCTGTTTTTGATTCTTTTTGAAAAAGGATTGCAGCAGGGATTTGCTTACCCCTTTTTCACGTTCAACCATTTGTAAACGTGTCGCTCCATGCTTGGTATCAATGATGCCTTCGGGCATAGCATAAAAACGCTTCTTTCCTTCCAGATTAAATTCTTTGTCTTCCAGGTATTCATTTTTTATATATTGCGTACCATCAATCGTTACATAATTTTCCGTATTTTTAATTTCTTTTGGTTCTTGAGCAGGAGGCATGCTCGCCAGAGGTGTAGCTTCTTCCATTTTTTTAGACTGGGAGGAAGGCTGGGATACTACTTTTTCCTTTTTCTCGGCTTTAGGCGCTACATAAGTGCTTTGCGGTATTTTAGCTGCATCGGCATGGGTAGAAACTTTTGTTGGGGCCTTTTGAACTACTGTTTTATCTTCCTCTTTTATTTGCGATGATGTTGAAATTTGAGTTGCAGCGGCCTTAACTTCAGGCTGACTATTCGGGGAATGGGATTGAGTTTCTTGAACTCTCATCTCTATTGAGGAAGATTTACTCACTTCTGCTGATTGATTTTTAGGCGGAAATTTTTGCTGCACGATCATCGGCCGGCCATCTGGTCCAATAATCGTGTAAAACTCGCCCGCATATGAAAAAGACACTTGCACTATACAAAGTGCAAGTACCGATTTCACCAATGAATTCCCTTTCATTTTTTTCAATTCGCTTACCATCTTGTTCTATAGTTCAATCCTAAAATCGTAATCTTGGTATCTGTTTTTACGTTTAAACCTGCATATGGATTTAATAAAAGATTATTTACCCCTGTCTGGTTTGCTAAACTACTTGTATTTGCAGGAATATTGTCTTTACTACGCAGAAAGCCAATCGATAAATCTAAATCAGTATCTGCATCAAAACGATAACCTACCCCAAGACCAAACAATTGTGCATTGTTAATCGGCACCATGGTATTTCGCTTATTATCAGGAATTGCACTGGTACGTGGTTCATAGCCAGCACGTAATTTCAAACGATCCGTTGCGGAATATTCCAGACCAATACCAAAATTCCAAGGTGAAGTAAATTCCAGCGGTAATGCGAGAGAACTATCACTCACGTTTTCAGAAAGCAACTTAGCAATTTTTAGAGCAGAAATTTGTCGGTCAAATTCAAATCTAAACTTGTCCCAGGCTTTATAGTCCGTCCAGCCTACATCAAAGTTGACTTGTAAATCGGGTAAAAGCTTATATTTTATCCCTGCTTGAAAATGGGCTGGGTATTCAAAATCCATTGAAACCAGACCTGACTCACTTGCAGGAATATTATTAGGAAAGCCCAAAATTGCAGCAAGAATTTGACCTGTAGGAGATGACATTAAACCATTGATCAGCTCACGTGGCGCGTTTGCGTTATCAATATGGTATTTACCTTTCAAACGCATTTTTGCAGCACTTTGATATACCATACCAAAGCTAAAATCGTCAGTTGGCTCCCACAGCACACCAAGGTTATAACTTGGGCTAAGTGATTGCTCCAAAGCAAGTTGCATTTGCCCAAACCGGCCAAATGGATTCATGCCTTCTTGGGCATTACATATGCCTAACAACAGAATGTCGGTAATAATATCCGAATTTTCTTTAAAAGGTGTACAAACGACTTCATCAATCATTCGCAACATACCAATTAATTCATTAGGAAAACGCAAATCCGTTTTTAAACCAATGGCCTGGTATGACATACCCACAGAAGCGCCGACGGATAACTCATCATTCACTTCATAGGCTATAGAAGGAGATAAATAGGTAATCCTTTCCAGAGCAACCTGTTGCCCCATATAATTCGCAGGATTGCCATTTTCCGCACCAAAACCGGCAACCAAAGGTGCATACATTGCCGTTGCAAAAGTTGTTTTTGAACCGGGTGGATTGTAAGCAATCCCTGCTGTAGGTGCGGCCATGGGCAGACCCTCACCCAGATCCACCATTTTTTTTAGTACCGGGACGTATAGACTGACGTATTCGACATCCCCATTTATGGTACCTTTAAAGTCTGTACATAAATCGGAAGAAACCTCTGGTCCGTCATTACACACCATCGGGTCATCTGAATAGCCAAATACGTTATATCCTGCAGGGACTTCGAACTCTCTTTTGATATCAAAGTTAGCCAGAATACCCTGAACATCGGTTTGCAGACCTTCAATTTTGGTCAAGGCTGCCGGGTTAAAATGAATAGCACTAATGCCAGGAGGGTCTGCAGTAACTGCATTCCCCATACTCAATGATCTGACATCAACCGATAAGTTGGTCCCTAATTGAGCAAAAGTTGCACTTGAACAGCCCGAGACGATAATTGCTGCGGCTAACGGGCGAAGTCGAATCTTGTACATACGACTGCCCTCTTAGCGAAGTTTCTTACCGAAACCTAAAATATCAAGTGGGAATGACAAACCTAACGATACATCTGGTGCATCTTCTGTTAAGCCTATGCCCACAGTTCCGTTAACAATGGTCTCTGGTGAAACACGTACACCGAGTGAAATTGCTAAAGTAGAACTGGTCTGATCAGCCGGAGAATAGCTTTCACCCGAACTATAAGTAAATTCTGAACCGGTATTAAAGCTTTGCTGGTATGACATGGTCATAGACACATCATAGTTAAATGAATAAGCAAAACCTAAGGCAAAACCCCCACTAATCCCAGGCTCAAACTCTTCCAGTACCCGTATACCACGGCGCTGATTTAAACCAGTTTCTTTAAAGCCATAGTTTGCAGATACAGAAGCAAACAAAACTACTGGATCGATATATTTACGTGTACTCGCACCAATCCCTGCAGAGTAATAACCTTTACCCGTTGCTAAATCATCTGTGGCATTCACTTCATAAGGGCTATCGCCCGTTTTAGTAGAAATATTACCGAATAAGATTAGTGGTAGCCTGCCAGCTTTTAGTGGGAACGGTTCCCAACGTGCACCAAAGGAAATATCGCCTAGACCTGCTGCAGAGGTATCTTTTAATAAATCTGTTTTAGCGACTAAAGGTAGTGAAGCAGTGAAAGTCAAATTATCTAAAATGCCATACTGCGCTGTAAACGTATTGGTAACAGAGTGAGTTGCATTTTCTTGAACACGAAGTTGATACAGTTGACCGCTCGCCATTTCAGCATCAATCTGTGTATCACGATAATAGGTATAATCAATATCATAATAAGATGAAATTTCACCTTTTTTAATTAATGAATATTGTCTTTCATTTGAAGTGAAAACTTCTTGCAGGTTTGCTTCTTTACTTGCATCCCCTTCTTGCTGCTGCAAGGCAGAAGAAGCTTGTTCATTTGCATTAACAGGTTGTGGCTGCGCTACTGTACTACTATCGGCAGATGGGGTTGCTGTCGACTCATCCACTTGTTCATCAACTGCCTCATACTCACCGAGTGCTGACTGTTCTCCTGCATCTACCGCTGCTACTGCTTGCACATCTGTAGACTGTGATGCTGTAGATTCAACTGCAGTTTCCTGTTGATCTACAACCTCATATTCTCCAAGTGCAGGTTCCTCTGCGGCATATGCCACCCCTATTGCCATTTGAACACTCAAAGCCAATAAAGTTTTGTTCATCCATTTACGATTCATATTCCATCCCACCATTTTTATTTTTTTAATCTGCTACTTTTATACTTTATTTGCTTTTGTAATAAAGACGTAAAAAATTATATGTAGATTCACCGAATTTTTCTGAGTCTTCATTTAAATTCTTGTCTAAACGAATTGTTGAGGCTTTATCTGCAATTTTATCCATATAGAACTGCGGATATTGAATGTCAACGAATGCATAGCGATTCACCGTTGCATCTTCGACGTGTCGTAAGTCTGTATCCTGAAGTGCCAATAAATTTTTTCTTTTTTCAGGAGCAACATTAATTAAAAATAGGGTGTTGTTTTCCCAGATATCTTTAAAACGTGTTTCATCAAAACTGATATTACCCAATGCAGGGTCAGCCACATACACACGCCCATTTTTATATGCTTTAAACACTACAAAATGCTTAAAACCTGCATAGGAAATCGGAACAATCGCCGGTTGACCTTGCTGAACCAAATCGGAAAATTCGCCTTTGTATCCCCCGCTTTCAAAACCGATTGCCCCAACAAAGCGCTTCATATCTAAAAGAGAAAAACTGCGGCGTTCAACAATTTTTTCGGTTTCACCAAATTTAAGTAAACCATTCATGACTTGTTGTTCAGTCATGTTTACGCCAACATCAACATAACCATTCAACAAGGTCGTTAATGCAGCTGATCCACAACTATAGTCATAGGCTTGACGGACAATACCCCTAAATTGATCTTCTACAGCAGGTTTAATGAGGACTGCCTCTCTATGCATTCGAGTGAATGAATCGTGGCGAGAATCTAAGGTTTCAGTGTAATACACAGCTTCCGCTGGCTTTTTCTTAATTTCAAAGGCTTCTTTGGCAGCGTAATACATCAATGCCGAGCCTAACGCGATCTCTAACATATCTTTTAACTTTTCTAGTTATCGGCATGACGTGCCTTTGTTCATTATTTTTTTAGAGCTTATACTCTACATCCATGTAAAAGAAAGATAACCTTTTTTATAAAAAAAGACAGCTTTTTTTTAGTCTTTTTGAAAAATTTCACATTATTTTTGTAAAAAAAAGCGCGTGTAAACACGCGCTTTTTTCAATCCAGAATTAACGACCAGCAATCGTAATCATAGAACCTTGGGTATAAGAACCAATGGCTGTACTATAGTAAGTTTGAAGACCTTGTACTTCAATATCACCAATAGAGCCAGCAGTACGGCTACCTAAATGAATACCTTTTACATAGTTATCAATTGGACCAGAAGAACTTACCATGCGGATATAACCATTATTCGTACCTTCTTTACCAATTACGCTAATATTTTGGTTGATAGTCAAATCAGTAGAGTTTGCATCTGCAACCTTAATGCTCTCAACAAAGATTTCACCAGCTGCACGGTTACCCGCAGTCCCATCACCTGAACCCGTTTTAGTTGAGTTATCCAAAATACCTAGATCAAGAATTTCAAGACCACCTTTCATCACGGTATTTAATTTAACCATTGCACCTTGAGGCGCTGCACCCAGTTGGATATTCGCTGCCATTTGTCCAGTTTTCAAAGTAAGACCAGATAAAATAGCATTATAATTTGTCGTCTCTTGACCACCACGACGGATTGATGAAGCAGTAGATGCTGGAACAGTATTAGATGCTGTTACACCAATTTCACCAATATTAATGCTCAAACCAGACACTTGAGCCGCAATATTGATAAATGCACCATTTGTGCCAGTACCAGCATCAGAATCAATTTGTAAATCGGCCAAATTATGTGAAGCAAGTAATGCATCACTGTTCGCTGTAATTACAAGACCTTGAGTTTCATTGATATGACCAGCTTTACCATTACCTTTGATAACAATTGCACCAGCATTCCCTGTACCACCTGCAATTGCTGTCTCAGAAACAAGTGCGTTTGCTGCAAAACCAGGTGTAGGTGGAGTAGTAGTAGTATCGATTACTACCTTAGTACCAGTTATAGTATTTTTTGCAGTTGTTGATAAACCGTCATTATCATGAACATATAATTTATCGATAGTGATTTTAGAAATACCAATCCCGATGTTAATACCATCTTGACCAGTAGTAGCACCCAATGAAGCATCATCCATTGCTTGCATTGCCATCGCGTTTGCGCTGATTGCTAATGAAGAAACTAAAGCAAGTTTAGTAAATTTTTTCATTTCGTACTCTCCCAAGAGTATTATTTTTTTTGATTGTTAACTACTCGATTTCACTGATTGTTTTTTATTTTTTGACAATAGTGAGGCTTTCCTTGAGCAGCTGGTTTGCCCTAGTTAAATTATATGGCTGTCATTTTTTGTTCAACTGCTGTTGGTCGCAATCTGCATGTTACCGATAAACGGTATTTACAGTTTTTATGCACCAACAATGTTATAGAATAGTCCTTCTATGTATCGAATTTTTAAAGTCACACCGTATGAATAAGCCTGTTTTTTTTCAAAAATTGCTGACCAAACAAAAGCTTAATCCTACTGAAATTCTTTTATGCCTATCACATCTTAACCATGTGGTTTACTTAAAAAATGTAAAGCAACCTGTCATTGCTTTTTTAGCCTCTGAATATATGCTCGTGCAAAATAAAAAAATTCAGAAATTTACCAGAATATCGTTAAACCAATATCAGCAAAAAAATGAACCGATTGATTTCAATCATTTTTTTAAACAAGGTTTGCAAAACCATTGTTCCGACTTCAATGGTGGTTTAATCGGCTTTATCAGTTATGATGAAGCTGCCCAGCAACATGTCAACATTCAATCCAAAAATCAGCCTTCTTTATTTTTAGGCATTTATTGCAGCTATATTAAACTGACCGATCAGGGCTGGACTTTTTTTAGCCATGAGCATGATGCTGAAGCGATATTTCAAATACTTCAAGATGTCTGGCAAAACAAAAATAGCTTCATTAAAGAAAATCACTCATTTACGCTTACACAACCTTGTACTCCACGCTGGAATAAAAAACAGTATGTGAATGTCTTTAAACAGGTTCAAGATTACATTCGGGCAGGTGACTGTTATCAGATTAATTTAACTCAAGAATTTACCGCCAAAGCACAAGGGTTATTACTCAATACAGCAGACGCATTTTGGCAACTGACGGATGCACCTTATTCGGGTTATGTCAAAATTAATGATTTTGAATTACTCAGCTGTTCTCCAGAACTGTTTATCGAGTTTGAAGCAAACCGGAAAATCACCACAAAACCAATTAAAGGCACCATGCCTCGATATCAAGATGCTGCACTCGATGAACAATCCAAGCAAAGCCTAATTCACTCTAAAAAAGACCAAGCCGAAAATGTAATGATTGTAGATTTACTGCGTAATGATTTGAGTGTATACGCTGAAACAGGATCGGTGAAAACACCAAAACTTTTTGAAATTGAGTCATTTAATCAAGTTCACCATATGGTTAGTGAAGTCACTGCCACTTTAAGGGAAGATATCAATCCTTTTCATGTGCTCATGTCTGCTCTGCCAGGTGGTTCGATCACTGGCGCACCCAAAATTCGTGCCATGCAAATTATAGAGGAGCTTGAAGGTGCTCCACGTGGAGCCTACTGCGGTTCGATGGGTTATTTTAATTTTGATGGCACAGGTTCATGGAATATTCTGATTCGCTCGATTCAAAAATATCAGGATGATGTTTCTGTCTGGGCGGGTGGCGGTATCACCATTGCATCAGATTGCGATGCTGAGTATCAGGAATGTTTTGATAAAGTCGAAGCCATGCTGAATTTGCTCAACACGTGGTACACACCTGAATAAGTAAAAAAAGCGATTCAATAGAATCGCTTTTTTTTAAATCCCTCCTAACCTCCCTTTTAGTAAAGGGAGGAAATCTCCTCTTTACAAAAAAGGGATTTGGGGAGATTAAGCCAGAATATCATTTTTCAATGTATCTACTAAACGCTGGTTTTGCTCGTCCGTACCGATAGTAATACGCAGGAACTGGTTGATACGCGGCTTATTGAAATAACGTACGATGATGCCACGTTCACGTAATTCAGCAGCCAATTCACCTGCATCTTTTGATGACAGTGAGGCAAAAATAAAGTTTGCACTCGATGGCAAGACTTTAAAGCCAAGCTCAGCCAGTTGAGCAACCAACTTTTCACGGCTGGCAATTACTTTCTCATTTTGTGCCTCAAAATATTCCTGATCTTCAAAAGATGCTACAGCCGCTGCAATCGCAAAACGATCGATCGGATAGGAGTTAAAACTGTTTTTCACCGCTTCAAGGGCAGCGATGAGATGTGGCTGAGCAATGGCAAAACCGACACGTAAGCCTGCTAAGGAGCGTGATTTAGAAGTCGTTTGGCAAACCACCAAGTTATCGTATTTCTCAACCAATGCAACCGCAGATTCAGCGCCAAAATCGACATAAGCTTCATCAATGACAACCACTGAATCGGGATTGGCCTGAAGAACCTCTTCAATGGCTGACAAACCAAGTGCGATACTGGTCGGCGCATTCGGGTTGGTAATGATAATCCCGCCATTAGGCTGTTTATAATCATCCACCACAATTTCAAAATCATCATTCAATGGCAAAACTTTGGTTTTTACCCCAAAGAACTGACTATAAACCGGATAAAAACTGTAAGTAATGTCCGGATACAGGATTGGCAATTCCTGGACAAAAAATGCCTTGAAGATGTGCGCCAATACTTCATCAGAACCATTACCTACAAACACATGACTCACGTCAACATGTTGCTGTTTGGCAATGGCCTGTTTTAAAGCGGATGCATCCGGGTCTGGATATAAACGCAGCACATCTGCTGAATTTGCCAATACCGCCTGAACCGCTTCTACCACTTTTGATGATGGCGGATAGGGATTTTCATTGGTATTTAATTTTAGAAGATTTTGGATTTTGGGTTGTTCACCTGGCACGTAAGGTTCGAGTTCACGTACTTCAGGACTCCAAAAACGCATTTGTTCTGTGGTGATGGTCGACATTTTATTTTCTCATTCGCTATTTACCAAAATTCCCTCTTTAAAAAACTATCGAGAAAATATTTATCGCTAGGAGAAAGTCTATTTTACCCTCTCCTAACCTCTCCCATAGAGAGGAACTTTTCATTGGTAAATAAATTTAATCAATATTTCAATTTTTCCATATTTGCCATTCTATTAAAACCATATAAATTTCATTAGTTTAAATTAGATGACATACCTTCTCCTTTCAGGAGAGGGTTAGGGAGAGGTTAATCGTGATAACGATAACGTGCCGAGCGTGCATGGGCATCCAGATTTTCCTGTTGCGCCAGGATATCGGCTGTTTTCGCTAAAGTTTTCACGCCTTCTTGCGAGCACATGATCAGACTGGAACGCTTCTGAAAATCATATACGCCAAGCGGTGATGAGAAACGTGCTGTGCCTGAGGTCGGCAACACATGGTTTGGACCCGCGCAATAATCACCAATGGCTTCAGGCGTATAACGCCCCATGAAGATGGCACCGGCATGGCGGATGCTTTCTGACATTTCTTCAGCTTCGTCCAGGCAAAGCTCTAAATGTTCTGGCGCGACCTCGTTGATGAGGTCAATCGCTTCCTGACGATCTTTCACCAAAACCAAAGCCCCACGGTTGGCAATGGAAGTACGGGCAATTTCAGCTTTTGGCAAGGCAGCCAGATGTTCTTCAATTGCCTGTTCAACGTCGTTTAAAAGCTGCTCATCGGGTGTGATGAAAACTGCTTGGGCAACCGTATCATGCTCTGCTTGGGACAATAAATCCATTGCCAGCCATTTCGGATTATTCTGACCTTCTGCATATACCAGAATTTCAGATGGCCCTGCAATCATGTCGATACCGACCTGACCAAATACGGCACGTTTAGCTGCTGCCACAAAACGGTTACCTGGACCGGTAATTTTATCGACAGGAGGAATCGTTTCCGTTCCATAAGCCAATGCGGCAACCGCTTGTGCCCCACCAATGGTAAATACACGATGCACACCAGCCAGATATGCCGCTGCCAATACCAATGGATTGAGTTCACCATTCGGCGCCGGAACCACCATGATAATTTCTGGCACGCCCGCCACATGTGCAGGAACGGCATTCATCAATACAGAAGATGGATACGATGCCAAACCGCCCGGCACATAAATACCGACTCGATCCAGTGGGGTAATTTTTTGCCCTAAGGTATTTCCCAAAGCATCAACATAGGTCCAGCCATCCTGCTTTTGCGCCTGGTGGAATTCACGAATACGGTTTGCAGCCAACTCCAAAGCTTGACGAACTTCTGTCGTTAAATCTTCAAAAGCCGCTTTGAGTTGTTCTTGAGTAAGTTCTAGATCAGAAAATTGATGCGCTGGATGTCGATCGAACTGTTGAGTGAGTTTAAGAACATGAGCATCACCATGCTGACGCACATCAGCAATGATTTGGTCTACGGTTTTTAAAAGTTCAGGATCACTAACTGTCTCAAAAGCCAACAAGTCTGCAAAGGCCTGTTTAAAGCTTTGATCTTGAGTCGATAAACGTCGCATCAATTTACCCACAAGGTTTGAATTGGAAAAGTTTAGTTTACCTTGTTTCCCAAACTTTGTGGGTATCAATCACGCATCTATTCACACAGTTTCATAGGAAATTACTTTGTGAATCATCGAATAAATCTGGGTTTAGCTAGGGATAGTAAAAACAGGCATAAAAAACCGCCACAGAATGACGGTTTTTCATATTGGGATGCAAAAACTTATTTTTTGCTTTCGCGTTCTTCCACTGCTTTTTCAAGCTGTGCCAGAATCGGGTTCAATAAAGTTTGCTTACGCTTGAAACTGGCCTTGTTTACAATCAAGCGAGATGACACTTTGCAGATTTCTTCCAAAGGCTCTAAACCATTGGCACGCAGGGTATTACCCGTATCGACCACATCAACAATGTAATCACCTAAACCCACCAGTGGCGCAAGTTCCATCGAACCGTAAAGCTTGATGACATCGACTTGCTCGCCCAGGCTGGCATAGTATTGACGTGTAAGATTCACATATTTGGTAGCGATTTTTAAACGGCCTTTCGGACGTTCCATACCCACTTTGCCTGCTGTCATGAGTTTACAGTTGGCAATTTTCAAGTCGAGTGGTTCATAGACGTTTTGCGCACCATGCTCCATCAGCACGTCTTTACCCGCAACACCCAAATCCGCTGCACCATTTTCCACATAGGTCGGTACATCAGAAGCGCGTAAAATTAAAATACGCACCTGTTTATGGGTAGTTGGGAAAATCAATTTACGGGATTTATCCGGATCTTCCAGTAAATTAATTCCTGCTGTTTCTAGCAGAGGTAAAGTTTCTTTTAAAATACGTCCCTTACTTAATGCTAAAGTTAAACCATGATCAAAATTGCCCATAACGTCAAAGTTTGGATCATCGTTTCTCATATCGCTCATTAACTTACTCGCTTAATTTGGGCACCTAAACCTTGTAACTTCGCTTCAACATCTTCATAACCGCGGTCAATATGATAAATACGGTCAATCAGGGTTTCACCTTCAGCAGCCAACGCAGCCAGAACCAAAGAGAAAGAAGCACGTAAATCTGTCGCCATTACAGGAGCGGCTGAAAGTTTTTCCACACCTGTAACCACTGCATCATTACCTTCAACCTGAATATTTGCGCCCATACGTGCCAATTCAGGTACATGCATAAAACGGTTTTCAAAAATCGTTTCAGAAATTGTCGCAAAGCCACGACCAATCGCGTTGACCGCCATAATCTGGGCTTGCATATCGGTTGGGAATTCTGGATGCGGCAACGTCTGGAAGCTGACGGCTTTCGGACGTTTCCCCATCATATCCAGTTCAATCCAGTCATCGCCACGGGTCACTTCTGCGCCCATTTCTTCAAATTTGTCTAAAACTGCTTCAAGTAGTGCTGGATCGGTATGCGTGGTTTTGACTTTACCACCGGTAATTGCTGCAGCAGCCAGATACGAACCTGTTTCAATACGGTCCGCAACCACTGCATATTCACAGCCATGTAAATGCTCAACACCTGTAACGACTAAAGTGTCGGTATCCAAACCTTCGATTTTTGCACCCATTTTAATCAGCATTTGTGCAAGATCGGTAATTTCAGGTTCACGTGCTGCATTACGGATTGTAGTGACACCATCGGCCAATACGGCTGCCATCAAAATATTTTCCGTACCACCCACAGTCACCATATCAAAGACAACTTCGCCACCTTTAAGACGACCATCAACTTTGGCATGGACATAACCCGCTTCAACTTCAATTTCAGCACCCAAAGCTTCTAATGCTTTTAAATGTTGATCGACTGGGCGTGAACCAATGGCACATCCACCAGGAAGAGATACTTTTGCACTGCCATAGCGCGCCAATAATGGACCAAGCACCAAAATGGATGCACGCATGGTTTTGACCAGTTCATATGGGGCAAACTGATTATCTAATGTAGACGTATCTGCTTTAACAGTATCGCCTTCATAAGAAATTTGAACACCCAGACCAGCAATCAGTTTTACCAAAGTGTTCACATCCTTAAGATTTGGAACATTGGTTAATGTGGTGGGAGTTTCAGGGAGAATCATTGCAGCAAGCAATGGAAGTGCTGCATTTTTTGCACCCGAAATACGCACTTCACCTTCGAGCTTAACACCGCCCTGAATTAAAAATTTATCCATCTAGTTCTAAGCTCCGAATAAGCTTGCTTTACGCCATTCTTCTTTGGTCATTGCACGAATAGTTACCGCATGTACTTCACCGCTGGCAATATATGAATTTAACGGAGCATAAACTGTCTGTTGGCGTGCCACCGGACGTTTGCCTTCAAATTGTTCATCTACGATGCGAAGATCAAATTTCCCGCCTTGCCCACTAACTGCAACTTCAGCCTCTGGAAAAGCAGCTTTTAAAATTTCAGTGAGCTGTTCACTATTCATCACAAAGACCTCTTATAGGACCAACGGTGTAAAAACCTGCCATTTTACTATAAATATGAAAAATAAATCATTAAGCTATAACATTTAATATATAAAAAAAGAGGTCATAAAAAACCTCTTTTTGTTCAAAAACCGAACTATGCCATTAAAGATGGGGATGCAACCTGCATTTTTCTATGCTTATGCAACTGTCTTTTCAGTTTTTCTGTTAATTTTTTTATTGATGTATACATATCATCAGCTGTTGCCTGTGCAAACAATTCTGCCCCCGGTACACGAATAATCGCTTCAGCTATATGATTTAAACTTCCTTTTCTTGAACGTTTGTCCACTTGATGATCTTTGGTCAATTTTACCTGCATACTATTGACCTGGTCCAAATGTTTGGTCATTTCAGCAAATTTTAATCGGATATTATCTTCAATTGCAGGGGTGATAGTTAAGTGATGACCACGAATTGTTATTTGCATAATTCTATCCCTCACCTTCTTTAGGATTAGTTAAAGTCATAGCCGAAACGATCTGCTGAAAGAACTCAGAATTCTGCAATTCACACTTTAAATCATTTCAACCACACCTTTAAAAGAAAAAAAGATTCATTATATTGTCATAATGAATCCCTAGAATAATCAGATTTTTAAAATTAGATCAAGACTTTTCGTTCAGAAGATGAAGGAATATGTAACGACTCTCGATATTTAGCAACTGTCCGGCGTGCTACATCAATGCCATCTTGTTTTAACAAATTGGCAATAATATTGTCAGATAAAGGCTTGCGGGGATTTTCTTCGGAAATTAACTTTTTAATTTTTGCGCGAATCGCAATGGAAGATGCTTCTCCTCCAGAAGTCGTGGCTACATGACTGGAGAAGAAATATTTCAGTTCAAACAAACCCCGCGGTGTCAGCATAAATTTGTTGGTCGTTACACGTGAGACAGTAGACTCATGCAATTCCACCTCTTCTGCAATATCGCGCAGCACTAAAGGTTTCATCCCTTCCGCACCAATTTCCAAAAACATTTTTTGATGTTCTACAATACAGGTGGCCACTTTTAATAAGGTTTTATGACGCTCATCGACACTTTTAATAAAATTTTTGGCATCCAGCATTTGATTGCGTAAATATTGATTGTCGTTACTTTGATCTGCACGCTTAATCATACTGGCATAAAAAGAATTAATCCTTAATTTGGGCATCACATCCGGATTTAACTGCACCTGCCAATGATCATTCTTTTTCATGACCACCACATCGGGAATCTGATAATCAGAGTCTTTTTCTTCAAACTCCAGTCCCGGATAGGCTTTTAAGGTCTTTAACAGATCAACTGCACATTTTAATTGCTCAGGATTCAAACCGGTTTGTTTAACCAATTTCGGCAATTCATTTGAAATGAGTAACTCATAATGATTTAACAATTTTATCGCTTCACAACGATAAGCTTGATCTACAGGTAAACTTTCGAGTTGCACCAATAAACATTCTGCCAAATTACGCGATGCCACACCTGGAGGGTCCAGATGTTGAATATGTTTTAAGACAACAAGAACTTCATCATCTTCCACCTCATCCTCATAATCCATCGTTTCCAATAAATGCTGCACAGATGCCGTGATTTCTGCAATTTCAGCATCTAAAAAACCCTTTTCATCTAAAGAATCCACAATACAGTGCGCGATGAGGCGATCCACAGCAGATAAATGCAATAAATTAATCTGCTCGAGTACGTGCTCTTTTAAACCCAAATGTCCTTGACGATTATCTTCTCGTTCTTCATATTCAGGGGAACCCAAACTGGTCGGTTGATGGGTATAGACATCATCCCAATCAGTATCCACAGGTAGATCATCCGGAAGATGGTTTGCATTCAGCTCATTGGTTAAATCTTTACTGTCACGTTCTTGATCTTGCAAAGCAGATAAGCTTTCAATTGAAGATTGCTCTTCTACTTTTTCCAATAAGGGATTACTATCAAGTTGAATTTGGATTTCCTGCTCTAGCTCAAGGCTAGAAAGTTGAAGCAAACGAATGGCTTGTTGTAACTGCGGTGTCAGTGACAAGGAGTTTGCAACTTTTAATCCAACCGATAACTTCATACTATCCTACTCTTTTTAACTGCTATTTATAAAAGCACGCCTTACAAGCAATTTTTGTGCCGTTTTAATTTTTATATCATAGATACACATAAAAAATATACAAATTTACGGATTTTTTAGTCATATTTTCGATAAAATATAAAAAACTAATGCTAAATATTTTTATAAATGAATAATTTATTCTTGATATAACATCAAACTTTCTAAATAACAGCAAATTCAAATCAAGAATCTATTCTCATTCATCAATTCAATAATGATCTTGAGGTTTTAAAAACTCCACGCATAAAAAAAGCCCCTGCACTTGGCAGGGGCTTTTGAATAATGAGCTGGCGATGACTTACTCTCACATGGGTAATCCCACACTACCATTAGCGCTAAGAGGTTTCACTTCTGAGTTCGGGAAGGGATCAGGTGGTTCACTCTTGCTATGGTCGCCAGCACAACTGTTTATGGACTTGTTCGGGTCTT
>NZ_SJOC01000021.1:0-50184 GCF_004331195.1 Acinetobacter sp. ANC 4216
ATCCTTACAAGTCTATTCAGCGAGCTAGAAATGAAAATACGAATGGTTTAATCCGGCAATATCTGCCAAAATCGTCATCGTTTGATGACGTGTCAAACGAACAAATAGAGCAGATAGAATTTGCACTCAACCATCGTCCTAGAAAAACACTAGGTTGGCATACACCGAGTGAAGTTATGGCTGGTTTTTATACTGTTGCACTTGCCGCTTGAATCCGCCTTATTTAAAATTTTTCCAAGAAAACAATATGCTGATTTGGTATTACGTCTAGAAGAAAGATAAAAATCCATGGTATTGCCACGTTGATCGACTGCACGATACAGATAAGACCATTGTCCATTTACTTTTACATAAGTTTCATCAATATGCCATGAGCTCAGATCTGTAGGATTACGCCAATACCAGCGTAAGCGTTTTTCTATTTCCGGAGCATAACGTTGAACCCAACGATAAATAGTCGTGTGATCAACATTCACACCACGTTCGGCAAGCATTTCCTGCAGTTCACGATAGCTAATGCAATATTTACAATACCAGCGTACAGCCCAGAGGATGATTTTTTCCCTGAAAATGCCGACCATGGAAGGGATTCATATGCTGCACCTTTAGCTAAAAGAGGATTCTGCTTACCATTAGTGGTTATTTGCAACAGTGCCCTTTTTAATAACATCTTCAAGTTAAATATTTAATTTTTAAACTAAATACAATTCCTTCCTGAGTGTTATAAGCGGTTGCTTCTCCATGATGTAACATCATGATGGATTTAACGATTGATAATCCTAAACCACCAGTTTTTGCTTTGGCATGTCGACTACTCTCAATTTGATAGAAACGTTCAAATAAATGCTTCAAATGTTGTTTGTCAATAAAAACATTTTTAGTTAATACTTCAATATCGATATGATTTTCCGTAGATTTTGTTGAAATCACAATGTCTTGATCTTCAAATCCATAATCAATCGCATTAATTATAAGATTAGACAGCGCTCTTTTTAACAAATTTGCATTAGCATATATTTGAATTCCCTTTTCTAACTCTAAAACAAATCTCATGAGCCTATCTTCAGCCAAGAATTCAAAATAGTGGACCAATTCTAAAATAAGGTTGGATAAGTCAATATTTTCTTTTTCGATAATATAATCACTGTGTTCAGAACGAGCGATGAACAACATATTGTCTATCATCTTACTTAGTCGTTCATATTCCTCAAGATGAGAATATAAAAGCTGCTCCAGTTCTTGTTGTGACCGAGATTGCATGAGCATAATTTGTGTTTGACCCATTAAATTATTTAAGGGGGTTCTTAGCTCATGGGCAATATCTTCAGAAAACTGTGCCAATTGATCATAATTAATTTGAATTTTTTCTAACATCGCATTCATTGCTGAACTGAGTTTATCAACCTCAACTGTAGTACTTTTAACTTCGATTCGCTGATGTGGTTGATTACCCTGAATTTTATGTGTTTGCTCAATCAAATTATTTAAAGATTTGAGTAAATACAGACCCACCCAACGTCCGAGTAGGCTTGCCATTACACATCCCAATAAGCTATAGAGAATCAATGTCCATAAATATTGATCTAGGGTAGATTGAGCTTCATCAAGTTGTGTGCCAGCAATGAGTTGATAATGTTGATGATTAAAAACAACAGTTTTATAGGCCAAACGGGTTGTGGCAAATTCAGATTGATTATCCAGAAAGGTAATGGTTTTTGATTCGCCCATATCTGGAATATGGACTTTCAGTGGATTAATCTCAATTAAGGCTAGTTGCTGGTTTTTTAAAATTAAAAGATTATCTTCTTTTCCCAGCATATTTTCATACAGACGTGGGTGTTTAACTAAAATCTGAAAACTTTCTTGATCTTGTAAAAAAATTTCAATGCGTTCAACACGTGCAGTTAAATTCTGATCACGTTGTTTAGCTAACAGGTGCTGCATGTTGTGATAAGAAAGTAAACCAATAGCAAAAAATACAGTACAACAAATAATACTGAAGGAAATACTTAAGCGTGTTGTTAAACTCAGATGTCTTAGCTGATTTTTCATTTATTTATGCTTAAACGATATCCCATACCCCGAACAGTATGAATTAATTTGGGCTGAAAATGGTCATCAATTTTGGCACGTAAACGACGGATAGCGACATCCACCACATTGGTGTCTGTATCAAAGTTAATATTCCACACTTCAGAGGCAATTTGAGATCGGGTTAATAATTCACCTTGATGTTGCATTAATAAGTGTAAAAGCGAAAACTCTTTAGAGCTTAAGTCGATTTTTTGTTGGTTCCGATAAACAGTACGTTCAAGCCGGTATAAAATTAAATCTTCAACTTGATAATATTCAGACTCGTTTTTTACACTGCGTCTCAATAGACTTTTGACCCGTGCTAATAGTTCAATATAAGAGAAGGGCTTAATTAAATAATCATCTGCACCTAGTTCTAAGCCTTTAACTCGATCCAGGACATGATCTTTTGCAGTCAGCATAAGTACTGGAATTTTAGAAAATGTCCTTAAGGTCTTTAATACTTGCCAGCCATCAATTTCAGGTAACATGACATCTAAAATCACTAGATCGAAGTTTTTTTCTTCAAACAACCTGAGCGCTGTTAATCCATCATGAGCAATACTGGATAAATAACCAGATTCATTTAACCCTTTTGCTAGAAATTCAGCAATTTTGTTTTCATCTTCAACAATAAGTATGTGCATCTAAATAATATTATATGGACTTGTCTGTTACTACATTACAAATTCGTAATCTGATTGTCATGCAATAATGACTTTATTTTATATAAGCTAGTTTATCTCTTAATTTAGCTTAATAGAAATGATGAAAAAACTTCTATTTATTCCGGCACTTCTATGTAGTTCAATCACATATTCAGCTCCTAAAACCAGCTATGTTATGGATTTAAACCTCGCCAATCAACTGGTCACCAATGTCATGCAGGCATGTAGCACTACTGCTAAACCTGCGGCTGTAGTGGTGTTAGATCAGGGTGGCAATGTCCTAGCAAGTCAACGGCATGAAACTGTGGGTATACATAATTTAATCGCAGCGCAAAGGAAAGCTTTTACCGCATATTCAAGCAAGGTGACTACCTTACAATTTATGCGTAATGCCCAGAAGAATGTTGATTCACAGAATTTAACCAGCTTACCTGAATTATTACTTTTAGGTGGAGGAGTGCCCGTAGTTTATAAAAGTCAGCTATTAGGTGCAGTTGGTGTAGCCGGTGCAGGTGGGTCAATTCAAGATGATCAATGTGCACAACAGGGCATAGAAATCACACTCAAACAAATTTAAAGCAATTTAATTCAGGATAAATTCATATGAACAAGTTATTTTTATTCGCTGGCAGTTTATTTATTTCAAGTTGGGTAATGGCGCAAAATCCTTTAAGTGTGCATGTACTTAACTTGGAAAGTGGATTGCCTTCACCTGATGTAAAAGTTACTTTGGAAGAACAGAAAAATGGAAAATGGATACAGATTTCAGAAGCTAAAACCAATGAGCAAGGTCGTGTAACCGCATTATTTCCAGAAAATAAAACTTTCGACAATGCCGTCTATAAAGTTACCTTCAAAACAGGTGAATGGTTTAAGAAAAATAAGCAAAATTCTTTCTTTCCAGAAGTCCCGGTGATTTTCCAAACCGATGGCTCGGTAAAACACTATCATATTCCCTTATTGCTTAGTCCTTATGGATATTCAACCTATCGAGGTAACTAAGCTGAGAAAAACAGAAGCTCTAACTTGTATAAGATTAGAGCTTCATGGTTAACACTATCTGGTTTGTCGGAGACTTTTTATTTAAGTTAGGTTGAATAGCCACCAAAATTCTAGACACACATAACCATCTTTTGATTGGCCTTTTCATAATCTAATGGAGAACGCTGACCATTGGAACCATGTCTGCGTTTTGAATTATAGAACATCTCAATATATTCAAAGATATCTGATCTTGCTTCAGTTCTAGTTGCGTAGATTTTCTTTTTAATTCGTTCCCGCTTTAATAGCTGAAAGAAGCTTTCTGCAACAGCATTGTCATGACAATTGCCTCTACGACTCATACTACTTTCAAGATTATGATGCCTGAGAAATGTCTGCCATTCATGACTGGTATATTGGCTACCCTGATCAGAATGGATTAGGACTTTGTTCTTTGGATTTCTCCGCCACAAAGCCATCAATAACGCATCTAAAACCAGATCTGTCGTGATTCTTGATTTCATAGACCAGCCAACAACAAGACGTGAAAAAAGGTCAATCACAACTGCCAGATACAACCACCCTTCATGTGTACGGATATAGGTAATGTCCGTCACCCATAATTGGTTCGGCTCAGTTGGATTAAACTGTCGATTTAAGCTGTTTGCGGCAATGACAGCCGGAGTACCAGCGTAAGCTCTAGGCTTACGATAACCACGCTGTGATTTAAGACCATCTGCTTTCATCAGCCGATGTACTCGATTGATCCCGCAACTTTCGCCAACATCTTTCAAATCACAGTGAATTTTGCGATAGCCATAGACTCCGCCAGATTCCAGCCAGAACTGTTTAATCAGTCCTGAAAGCTGTTGCCGTTTCCTTGCAGTTTTACTGGTGGGTTGCTTTAACCATGCGTAATAACCACTGTGATGAACATCTAACGTTGAACATAAACGACGAACAGGCCATATGTGCTGATTGTCCTGAATAAAGGCGTACCTCATTTGGACTGGCTTGTGAAGTACACCGCGGCCTTTTTTAATATGTCCCTTTCTTCAGTAACCCGTTGCAGTTCTTTTTTTAACTTTGCTAATTCTGCGCTTGGATCATTAGATTCTATTATCTTGGGCTGCTGTGGATCATAACGTTTAATCCAGGCATACAGACTATGGGTGGTGGTTCCTAAACGTGTAGCAACCTCGGCCACACTATAACCTTTCTCAGTGACTTGTTTTACTGCTTCAATTTTGAATTCTTCAGGGTATCGTTTACTGCTCATAAGCACCTCGTTAATTAGCCATTTTATCTAACTAAAAGGTGTCTACAAAATTAGTGGCTATTCACCCCGCATTAAATTATTATGCTCTTGAAGCATCTGAAAAGTCATTTAACCAAACAACCAATTTTTTAAGTCAGCCAGTACATAAGTTTTCAGCAAATAAAATAACTGTACTTTGGGGCATGTGGTACATGAAAGCCCTATATTTAGCCATAGCAGGTTTAATTGGCTTTGGCATAGCTAAAGCTTTATATCCTGAAGTGATTTAAAAAAATTGGATATTTTTATTTAGAAATTACATTGTATGTTTACAACATAAATTGAGATATATAAAGATGACCCATTGAAATGGGATTAAAAAAAATACTTTATTTTTAATATTATAATTATATGTAGTTCAACTAATGGTGTGATAGGTTTTAGTTATAAACTTATTCATTCAGGAATTATATTGCTGAATGAATAAGTCTAATTGATTTATTTATGCAACCCAACTATTCATTTGATTCATTTGATTCATTTGATTCATTATTTTTAACTTGTTTTTGTTTAGAATTTTCAACTTTAGAAGCTTTTAAATTCTTTTCAAGAAATAACAAGCCGCCATCTGCATAACTAAAACTTGCGATACTAAAGAATGCACTAATTAACAGTAATTTAGTACAAAATTTATTTTTGAATAGCATGTTTATTTACTCTCATTTAATACTTGTTAGATATTCTAACTTTAAAGAATTAACACCCAGAGGACTCATAAATTACATTCTTGTAATTTTAAAATGTCTCAGGATGGTGTTTAAAGTGCGTGTGATAAATAGAAGTGTAATACAGGAAAATGGTAAGGTTTATCAGCCTAGTCATCTGTCCATTATGTAGAAAGAGCAGCACTTTAATGTTTATGCTGTTCCAATGTATTACATTCCTTACTTTCTATTTGTAACGTAATTTCAGTAATACTATGATTATGTTTTAGAACGTCTAAGGCCTTTTGATAGAGCTGATCTGGATCGCTATTAGGAGCAACCAAATGAGCAGTTAAATGAATGTTTTTTGAAGATATAGCCCAGACTTTCAACTGATGAATCCCTTCAACACCCTCTAGCATCAATAAATCATTTCTTAACGACTCAATATCAATCTCATCAGGAACCCCTTCAAGCAAAATATGGATACTTTGTTTTAATAAAACCCAAGTTCGAGGTAAAACCCAGAAGCCAATTAACACAGCGATTACGGTATCTACCCACATCCACTGGGTAAAATAAATGACCACTCCTCCGATAATCACGCCTATCGATCCCAGTGCATCACTAAGGACTTCTAAATATGCGCCTTTCACATTTAGACTTTCTTGAGCACTCGCAGAAAGGATTTTCATTGAAATCAAATTTATGACCAAACCAATGACTGCGACAATCATCATTCCAACACTTTGAATTTCAGCAGGATGCGTAAAGCGTTGGTAAGCTTCATAGACAATATATATCGCCACCACAAAAAGCATCACTGCATTAAACAGAGCCGCTAAAATTTCGAATCGCTGATAGCCAAAAGTTCTTTTATCATCTGCGGCTTTTTTACCAATTTTGATAGCAGCAAGAGCAATAGCTAATGCGGCTACATCAGTAAACATGTGAGCGGCATCAGACAGTAATGCTAAACTTTGGGTAATAAAAGCAGCGACAACTTCTACTATTAAGAAAGTAGTCGTTAAACCCAAAGCAAACATTAATTTCTTACTATTTCCTTCAGTAACAACCGCATGGCTATGATCATGATGTTCTGACATAAAATTTTCCTTATTTAATCCATGATTAACAGAGATATTTGAGACAGACCCAATATCTCTGCTAAAAGTTGCTTAATCTAATGGATTAAGAAGCTTTCTTTTCATTCATCCACCGGTACAGTACGGGCAATAAAACCAATGTAAGCAGGGTAGAGGAGATAATTCCTCCAATAACCACTGTTGCTAAAGGTCTCTGTACTTCTGCCCCAGTTCCGGTTGCCAAAGCCATCGGGACAAACCCAAGGGACGCCACACAAGCGGTCATCAGCACAGGTCTAAGACGCAAAATTGCACCCTGCCACGTTGCATAATAAAGGTCATATTGTTGTCGCAACTCTTTGATAAAGGTGAGCATGACTAAGCCATTCAGTACAGCCACCCCCGATAGTGCAATGAAGCCAACCCCTGCTGACATGGATAATGGAATGTCACGCAACCACAACGCGATTAAGCCTCCACATAAGGCAAACGGTACACCACTAAAGACCAGTAAGCTTTCTTTGATATTATGGAATACAGCCATCAATAAAATAAAGATCGTCAACAATGCGAGCGGAACCACCAATTGCATACGCGCTTTTGCAGACATCAGATTTTGAAATTGACCGCCATAATCTATCCAATAACCGCTTGGTAATTCCTGTTTGGATAACGTGCTCTGAAGCTCTGTTACGAATGAGCCTAAATCACGTCCTTCTACATTTGCAGTAATAACCACTCGACGTTTACCATTTTCACGGCTGACCTGATTAATACCCAGGATATTTTCAACGCGTGCCACATCTTGCAGTTGGACTAAACCACCATTCGGCAATTGAATAGGAAGTACCGCTAACTGTTCAGGACTACGCTGGGATTCATCTAGACGGATGACAAAATCAAAACGCTTGTCTCCCTGTAAAATTGTTCCAACATTCTGGCCACCGACACTTGTAGCTACCAGATCCTGAATTGCTCTTACCGACAAGCCGTATTGTGCGGCTCTGGACTTATCAACTTCTACATTCAACAAGGGTAAGCCGCTGGTTTGCTCTACATTAACGGCTGTCGCGCCTGAAATTAATTTAATTTTCTGAGAAATCTTATTCGCTTCACGATTCAGAATTTCCATATCATCGCCAAATAATTTGACACCCACATCACTTCGCACCCCTGAAATTAACTCGTTAAAACGCAGTTCAATGGGTTGCGAGAACTCACTGTTATTTCCCGGCAATGTCGCTAAGAAAGTAATCATTCTTTGGCGAAGCTCATCAATCGTTTGTTTTGGATCAGGCCATTCATCATGAGGTTTTAACAGTACAACGCCATCTGAAATGTTGGGTGGCATCACATCTGTGGCCACTTCTGCTGTACCGGTACGAGCAAAGATCGCTTTAATTTCAGGAAATTCTTTCAACAGTAACTTCTCAGTATTTTCCTGCATTCTCAGTGACTGTTCTAACCCTGTACTTGGGGAACGCATTTGCTGAACAGCAAAATCACCTTCACCCAGTTGAGGTGCAAACTCGCTACCTGTTTGAGTGGCTAGCACGCCCGTAAGCACTAAAATACAGGCAGCCACAATAGTCACAAATAAACGAAGCTCATAGGCTTTATCTAAAAGCAGTTCATATTTGGTTTTAAGCCAATGCATCCAGCGACTTTCGGTTTCCTTGACTTCTCCAGTGACAAATAGGGCAACTGCGGCTGGCACAAAAGTGACAGATAAAATCATGGCCCCAATTAAAGCCAGTACAACAGTCATTGCCATAGGATGGAAAAGTTTGGCTTCTACACCCGTCAGGGTAAAGATAGGTAGATAAACCACCAAAATAATTAACTGTCCAAAAATCAGAGGACGACGCGCCTGTTTTGCAGCCAAGAAGACTTCTTTAAATCTTTCAGAACGGCTAAGTAAACCACCTTTCAGCTTCTGAGCTTCTGCTAGCCGACGGATACAGTTTTCTACAATAACCACTGCACCATCAATAATAATACCGAAGTCCAGTGCCCCTAAACTCATCAGATTTGCACTAATCTTCTGCTCTGCCATTCCCGTCAAGGTAAACAGCATTGACAGTGGAATAACGCAAGCCGTGATCAGCGCAGCACGGAAATTACCTAGAAAGAGAAATAAAATAACAATGACGAGGATTGCACCCTCAATCAAATTTTTCTGAACGGTTTTGATCGCCCGATCAACCAAATGCGTACGGTCATACACAGTCTCAATCACCACACCTTTAGGTAGCGATTGCTGGATCGATTGCACCTTTTCATCAATGGCTTGAGCAACGGTACGGCTATTTTCTCCCATCATCATCATGGCAATACCCAATACAGTTTCTTCACCATTATAGGTTGCAGCCCCTGTTCTTAAGTCATGACCAATTGAGACATTGGCGACATCTGCCACCCGAATCGGATAGCCGTTTTTATTGGCAATACTGATGTTCTGGATATCTTCAATCGTGTTTAAAGTGCCGGGAACACGAACCGTTAGCTGTTGTCCATTTTTCTCAATATAGCCAGCACCACGGTTTTCATTATTCTCTGTTAAGGCAGTTTGTAAATCAGACAAAGGAATTTGCAATTGTTGCAATCGGTTCAGATCAGGGGCAACCACATAGGTTTTATTAAAGCCACCGATACTGTTGATCTCAGCAACGCCTTTTACGCGCTGTAATTGCGGTCTTACAATCCAATCCTGAATTTCACGTAAATCCATCGCCGAATAAGGGGTTCCATCCGGCTTTTTAGCATTTGGTTCGGCTTTAATCACCCATTGATAGATTTCACCTAAACCTGTCGAAATAGGCGACATGTTAGGTTGCACATCTTCAGGCATTTCTCCCATTGCTTCTTGCAAGCGCTGGTTGATAAGCTGTCTGGCCCAGTAAATATCCGTGCCATCTTCAAAAATGATGGTCACTTGCGATAAGCCGTAGCGTGAAATCGAACGGGTTTGTTCCATTTTCGGCATGCCTGACATGGCATTCTCAATGGGATAGGTAATCCGCTGTTCCATTTCCAAAGCCGTAAAGCCATTGGCTGAAGTGTTAATCTGCACCTGAGTATTGGTAATATCCGGTACAGCATCAATCGGTAACTTTTGATAACTATAAATACCAATAGCAATCCAGGCTGCAATAAACAGCATAATCCAAATGGCGTTATGGATAGAAAACTGGATCAGCCGATCAAACAGCCCTTCAGGTTTTACCGATTCGTGGTCTGGAATGTGAGGGCTTTTAGTGCTCATGTGAAGCCTCTCCTTTTTCCATCTCAGATTTCAGTAAGAAACTGCCTTGAGCTGCATATTTTTGTCCCTGATTAAGCCCATTTACCACTTCAATCCACTGGCTATCCCCAGACGATTGCCCTAATTTCACCGGTTGCGGACTGAATTCAACTTTCTGTCCATGCTGAGTGGCGACAAAAACCACATCTTTTCCATCGACATTCTGAACTGCGGACTTAAGTACCCGTAATGCGGTACTTTCACTGCGTTGTTGCAACTGTACGTTTACCATCAAGTTTGGACGTAATTCGGTTGCATTCGATTCAACTTTTGCTCGCACCTGAAGACGGCCTGTTTGAATATCCGCTTCAGTATTTAAAGTCTGAATAACAGCCTGATAGACCTTTTCCGTTTGCAAGGATTTAAATTCGATCTTTTGATTCGGGGCTAAGCCCATAATTTCAGAATTTGGAACAATAAACTCAAGCCAGAGTTGATCTAACCGGTCTATCGTAAAGAGTTGATCGGCTAACTGAACATTTTCCCCGAGAACCAAATCCTTTTTACTGATCACGCCAGAAATGGGAGCTTTCAAAATATAGCGTCCGTTACTGGCATTCACTGCACCAAATGCACTTAAACGTGATTGGGCCGCTTGAACCTGAATTTGTGCCCGTTTATAGCTGTTATAAGCACGTTGATAGTCCTGTTTTGCTGAAATGCCCTGTGACCAAAGCTGACGCTCACGATCATAGTCTTGTTTCGCCAGTTCAAGGTTGGTTTGTTCAATTTTAAGATTGGCCTGCTGATCAACTAGATCAGGAACAAGCAACGCAGCCAAAGGCTGTCCTTTCTGAACTTTTTGACCGAGTTCTACATAGACATTTTCTACATGACCACTAAAACTCGGTGAGACGTGCGCTTGCTGGTCAGTATTCACATTCAGTTTGGCAGGATAAGAACTTAATTTAACCACCGGGCCTTGATCGACCGCTGATAATTGTATGCCCTGTTCCACCAGTTGCTTGGCAGTCAGGCTCACACCTTCTGCATGCTCTTCGGTTTCACCACCATGTTCTTCTCCCCCTTCTTCCTCGGCATGTTCATCTGATGTTTCAGATTTATTCTTACCCGTTAAGATCAAGAAAATACTGAGGAGTACGGTAGCGCCGATGACCAAACTAATCAGTAGGGGTTGAGAGATTTTTCCGCTCTGTTTTTTTAAGCTGTTTTTAAGATCGAACATGTTAATTTCCCCCACCAATGACAGGCATGGCCTGTATGTCTTGCCATAAATTTTGATTGATTTGTGCAATAGCATCTTTCGACATGACTTCACTTGGGCTAATGCCTAAGCTTAAACTTTCTGCTTCGATGGCCTTTTGCCAGCCCTCCCGTAACAACTGGACTTTACGTAGACGGATGTCTTGTAATTGAAGCGTGGCTTGCTGAACATCGGTTAAAGCAAACTTTCCTGCCAGAAAACCTTGTAAAGTTTTACTTTGAACTTGAGTCGCCAAAGGAATTTGAGTCTCGTCAACGACTTTGAATTGAAGCTCTAAACCCTGCAACTCGGTTAAGATCGTGCCTATTTGCAGCGCATTTTGCTTTAGATAAAAGTCTTTCTGACGCTCTAATAAGTTCATTTTTTCTTGCGCGATTTTTATGCCATTTTGCTGACGATCGAAAATATTGAGCGGTACACTGACTCCAACCACCAGTTGATTTTGTGTTGAGTTATCCAAGGATTGGGTGCGGTTAACGCCCAGGTTTAAAGTAGGATTAGGACGTGACTTTGCTTTCAGCTGATCAACCGTTGCTTGAGACTCTAACACCTGTAAAATCCGATATTTCTCAATGTAGTTATCCGCTAAATATTCTTGAACCTGCCCATGAGTCGATTTTGGCCAAAGCTTTTGCGAAGAGAGGTTTACCTTCAATGACTTATCAGAGGTTCCCCATAAATTTGATAATTGTTGGGTTGCCACTTGTACCTGTAAGTCGGCCTGTCTAAAAAGACGGATATTTTCAGCATGACTTAAACGTGCGCGATTCACATCTACTTGCGCGATACTGCCTGCATTAAAGCGCTTTTCGATTGCTTGAAGGTTTTCTTCGCTCACCCGAAGTTGTTCATTGACAATGTTTTTTTCAAGTTCGGCAATGGCCAGTTGCGACCATACATATTTCACTGCAAGCTCAATTTGTGCTTGATAAATCTTCTGTTTCAGCGCTGTTTTATCTATTGAGAGACTGGCTAATTTTTGGTTTGCTCTTCGCTCACCAAAAATATCCAAAGGTTGTGATATACCGATGGCAAGCTCTTTTTCATTATTTGAACCAAAGCCCGTTTGTTCAACTGACAATTCAGGATTTTTAAACAGCTTACTTTGCTGAAGATTCGTGGCATTAATACTATTTTGCGTTTCCCAGAAATTTTGGGACGCTTGATATTGGTTAACCTGCTCAATAGCTTGCTGCAGCGTTAAATCTTGAGTACTGGCGACTACGGAAGTACTGAAGCTGATCATTGCAGATAGCAAGATACCGCTACCTAAGGCTGACCAGGATAAATTCAGGATGGAGGTATCCTGATGTAATTTGTTTTTTGACATGAAAATGCCCCACGCATAATGAAATTAGGAGTGGTGGGCTTTTATAAGACTACCCCACCAATAGTAGGGGCAAATCGGGAGGCGGGGTTAATTGATTCAGATAAGGGGGTTTATAAAAAGTTATTCCCAAATAAGTTGGGGTAATGCCGGTCTCAAAATTAGCTTTAAGCTTCAGATCATCGGGTGGGTCAATCTGAATCACGATTGTATTTGAGAAATGACTGCACTTTTCGTTAAAACAAACCTTCTGACAATAGTCATAGATTTCTTTATAGTTTTCTAGGGAATAAAGTGCTTGACGAGGACTATCACTCTTTTCGTCTAAATCGATTGGATTAGAGAGTATTGAATTGGGTATGTTTGGCATTTCATGCAGACAAGCAGCCTCTGCCACACTCCAAATATTCTGGAATGTGAATAAGAGTACCAATATCTGGATTAGAAATGTTTTTCTCTTCATACACAAATCTGTATTTAAAACACCAATCGGAAGCTAACCAAAGCTATCTAAGATCTGATCACAAAATTTAAGTCACCTTAATCTTTTTGCAGCCTTAAGTAAAGATATACAGAGTTTTTGAAAAAAGCATAGGTCTAGATAATCAAGCTAGATTTTTTAGAACTCCACATTGGTCAATTGTACATAAACCATCACAAGTACCTCTTAAATCAGATAATTGTTCAATAAGCTTTTGTTGCTTGATTATATTTTCTCTGATAGCACTGACATGTAAGTCAATTAATTCATTCACATCTGAACAATTTTTCTTGGGATTATCTTTATAGGTGAGTAATTGACGAATTTCATTCAAACTCATATTTAAAGTTCGGCAATTCAAAATAAACTTAATTCGCTCAACATAGCCTATATCGTAAAGGCGGTAATTTCCTTCCGTTCTTTCGGGTTCCGGAATTAAACCTTCCTTTTCATAAAACCTAATTGTTAATACTGAACATGAGGTTTTTTTAGAGAGTTCACCAATTTTTAAATGCATTGAGTTGGTATTTCCAAAAAATCTTGACTCTATAGTAACTATAGGGATTCTAATATTCAAAGTTTATAAATTTTTTTAATGGGTATAATTATGAGTGGTTGTGGATGTAGTAAAGAAACACCATGCAAAGATAAGAAATCTCAACAAGAAAATCATCCATCAATTGCAGAAGCAAACAATTCAAAGAATTGTAATAATACGCTTAGCTGTTGTGGTGAAGAGGAAGAAGAAAAATCTTCATCTCCTTGCTGTAACACTTCAAACAGTTGTGAAGATACCGCTCAATCCTGTTGTGGTTCTGATCCCAAAGAAAATTTAAGCACTGAAGACGTTTTAAAAAATTCGCACTACATGAGTGAATACTTAGTTCCCAAAATGGATTGTTCTGCGGAAGAACAGATGGTTCGTATGGCGCTATCTTCAATTGATGGTGTTCAAAAACTCATCTTTGATTTACCTAACCGGTCTTTAAAGGTTCTACATAATCAAAAAGATGAAAATATAACTACCAAACTTGAAGCTTTGGGTTTTGGTGCAAAGCTTGTGAAGACTGAAACTTATATAAGCAATCAACAGGCTAAGCAAACAAGTACCTATACCATTCCTAAAATGGATTGCTCTGCTGAAGAGCAAATGGTCCGTATGGCTCTTGCAGATATTGAAGCAGTTAAAGGTCTTACTTTTGATCTTCCCAATCGAAAACTGAAAGTCTTCCATAATGAAGGGAGTCAGCAAATTACGGCCAAACTTGAAGG
This sequence comes from Acinetobacter sp. ANC 4216, assembly GCF_004331195.1. NCBI lineage: Bacteria > Pseudomonadati > Pseudomonadota > Gammaproteobacteria > Moraxellales > Moraxellaceae > Acinetobacter > Acinetobacter sp. ANC 4216. The sequence continues at coordinate 14,379 of NZ_SJOC01000021.1, forward strand.
ACTGGGTTTTGGGGCGAAACTTGATGAAACACAGCTTTCTTCAGGCGATATACCTAATGAACCTGATCCTGTGAGACAAGCTAAAGTACTTAAACTGTTATTAGGCATTAATGCTCTACTTTTCTTTATAGAATTCATCAGCGGAATTATTGCTGCGTCTACAGGATTGATTGCTGATTCTCTAGATATGTTTGCCGATGCAGCCGTTTATGGTATTGCGCTATATGCCGTCGGAAAAGCTGCGAAATATCAAGTGAAAGCAGCCCATTTCGCAGGTTGGATTCAGTTATTACTTGCTGTCATCGTGATTATTGATGTCATTAGACGATTCATGTTTGGAAGCGAGCCAGAATCAACGCTCATGATTGTTATTGGCCTGCTCGCACTTATAGCTAACGTGACATGCTTATATCTTATTTCTGGTCATCGAGAAGATGGCGCACATATGAAAGCCAGTTGGATTTTCTCGGCGAATGACGTTGTCGTAAATATGGGCGTTATATTTGCCGGTGTACTCGTGGCGTGGACGGGATCAGCTTACCCAGACTTAATCATTGGCATCCTGGTTTCTTTATTCGTGCTTAATGGTGCTCGAAAGATTTTGGCTTTGAAGTAAGAGTATCGAAAATGAATCTATTTCAAGTTAAACAAAATCAGATCGTCAAAATTAGAGATCTCAAAAAAGGTAATCAATACAGTCATACCACTGATCCCGTATTGGAACGGCTCCAACTATTAGGTTTTAGAGAGGGTGAAACTCTACAAGTACTCGCTAAAGGTGTTTTTGGCGGAGATCCTGTTTTAGTTCAAATTGAAACTTCAAGATTCGCATTAAGAAAGAATGAAGCTGAAAGAATTTTTGTAGAGTTAGTATCCAATGAAGATTAAGAACATTGCATTAGTCGGTAATCCAAATTGCGGAAAAACCTCTTTATTTAATACGCTTACTGGTACGCGACAAAAAGTTGCCAACTATGCTGGGGTTACCGTAGAAAGAAAAGAAGGTTCTTTTAAATTACCTTCTGGTGATGCAATACGAGTATTGGACTTACCCGGAACTTACAGTTTAAAACCTAGTAGTTTAGATGAAGAAGTCACCAGGGCAGTTTGTTTGGGCGAGCTAAAAGGTGAAATTCTACCCGATATTTTTATATGCGTTGTAGATGCCACAAATTTAAGCTTACATTTGAGCTTGGTTCTCGAAGTTCGTGCTCTAAATCGCCCTATGATTCTTGTATTAAATATGATGGATGAGGTCAAAAAGCGTGGTATTTCCATTGATAAGGATAAACTGTCTCAACTGTTAGGTATCCCTGTAGTTGAAGCTGTCGCAGTTAAAACAAAAGGAATTCAAGATTTAATTAATCAATTAGATCAAAAAAATCTTTTTATTACTCCTTATCATTCTGAATTAAGTCATTTTGAACAGGTCAAACAAATCACCAAACAAGTTATTTTAAATAATGACAGTGGTGATAAAAGAACCGCATTTCTAGATAAAATTTTTCTACATCCTGTATTGGGTTTAGTAATCTTAACTTTAACCATGTTTGTGATGTTCCAGGCGGTATTTATATGGGCAACGCCTTTTATTGAATTCATTGAAAATTTTGTCGCATGGCTCAGTGATTTTATTGGACCACTAATCCAACATCCTCTATTAAAAAGCTTGGTTGTGGATGGGGTAATTGCTGGTGCAGGTAGCGTGCTTGCATATATGCCTCAGATTTTGATTTTATTCTTCTTCATTTTAATGCTTGAAGAGTCAGGCTATTTACCCCGGGCAGCATTTCTTTTAGATAAATTAATGTCTAAAGCCGGGCTTAGCGGCCGTTCATTTATTCCTCTGCTATCCAGTTTTGCTTGTGCCATTCCCGGAATTATGGCAACCAGAAGTATCAGCTCTGAACGGGACCGATTAGCAACAATTATGATTGCACCCTTGATGACCTGTTCAGCAAGATTGCCAGTATATGCTTTATTGATCGCGGCATTTATTCCGAACCAATTAATCTACGGCTGGTTAAGTCTGCAAGGATTAGTCCTTTTTGGTCTTTATATGTCGGGAATAGTCTCAGCGTTATTAGTTTCAGTGTTTCTGAAATTGGTTCGAAAAGATAAAACTGAAAGTATTTTTATTTTTGAACTTCCCACATACCGAATTCCAGATATTAGAAATATTGCATTAGGCTTATATGATAGGGCAACTATTTTCTTAAAACGAGTTGGTGGCATTATCGTCGCACTGTCTATCTTGTTATGGGTGCTAGTCACGTTCCCTCAACCACCAGATAATGCAAGCATGCCGGCCATTAACTATAGTTTAGCTGGTCAGTTAGGACATTTAATTCATCCTATATTTGCGCCTATTGGGTTTACATGGGAAATATGTATTGCACTCATTCCTGCTATGGCAGCAAGGGAAGTTGTAATTGCTGCTCTTGGGGTGATTTATGCGATGTCAGGTGATGAAGATACAGTAACTCAAAGTCTGTTAAGTCAAATTTCAGGCCCGGATGGATGGGGGTTAGCCACAGGTTTATCATTATTGGTATGGTTTATTTTTGCTCCACATTGTCTTGCCACGTTAGCAACAATTAGACGAGAAACAGGTAGCTGGAAACAGCCTGTCGTTATGGCAACTTATTTGTTTGCATTAGCCTACATCTTTTCATTCATCACATATCAAGTTGCGAGTAAGTTTTAATTAGCAAATGAATAAAAGAGGGGGGGAGCTAGCTCCCCCCCCTTTATTAAATTACTCGATGTAAGCGTGGGCTTCTGAATACTTTTATCTAACTATAACAACTACTTAAATGTTTAAATCTCTAGGTTTTGAATAGTCGAGGTATCAGACGAATATAGATTGGTAAAAAGCATAGTTCAACGATAGTCTGAGTCAAGATTACAGCAGGAATTATGGGCATACTTCCCGGAATTGCAAAAGCTAATGGAAGAATAACAAATGAATTTCTATATGATGCTGAAAAGGACACAGCACTAGCAGAGCCAGATTCTAATCGAAAAATACGAGCAATTATCCAACCCACGAATGGAGCAATAATGGCAAAAGAAATATAAATTGGTAAAGCTTGAAGAGCTGCACTTTTTGCAAGCCCAATTTGAGGCATAACTGATGCTAGGACGATAAACAAAACTAGGGCTGTGGCAGGTACAGGAAATAAGTTTAGGCTTTCAGCCACTTTTTCTGCTTGTTCATTTCTATTCCCAATGAACTGAACTATAGCTGCCATTGCTAAGGGTGCAACAATGAACCATACAAACGCATGGACAAAAGGACCAATTTCAACAAGCTGAGCTACCTCTTCTCCGAGGAGTACACCAAGATAAATTGGTAGTAAGATCATTTGGATAAGCAATAATACAGGTGTCATCGCAAGTAATAATCTTGCATTACCTTTCCCAACATGGGTGAAAGTAATCACATAATCAATACACGGTGCTAGTAGAACAAAAAGTACAGCTAAACGAATAAGTGGGTTTTCAGGTAAAAATTGTATTAGACCTGCCGTAATTAAAGGTAAGGCAATAAAGTTAGTAATAAGTAATGCAGAAATAAAACGTAAATTTTTTAATGCCTTGCCAATTTCTGCAATAGGTACTTGTAAAAAAGTAGCAAATAACATTAATGCCAGTGCAGGGTTAATCAAACTTTCTAAAATCGTCGCTCCACTGATGGTTAATCCAAAAATAACTCCGATAAAGATGGTACAGAAGTAGATTTTGACTTGATTATCTTCAAGAAAATTTCGAATATTTTCCATTTTAATTGAGTTACTCACTTGCTTTTAAATAGCGGTATACCGCCTGGCGACTAATTCCAAATGCCTGGCCTAATGCCATTTTTGAAGGGTACTTTCCTTCCTTCCATTCTTGTCTTAAAGCTTCAGCCTGTTCAGGTTTCAATTTATGTACACGCCCTTTGTACTTTCCTTGAGCAGAGGCCAGTTTTATTCCTTCTTTTTGACGCTCTAAAATGATCTCACGTTCGAACTGTGCAAAAGCGCCCATCAATTGCAGCATCAAATTATCCATCGGGGTAGATTGAGCAGTGAAAGTAATATTTTCTTTTACGAACTGGATGGCAATTCCTCGTTTGACCAGTTTATCTACTTCAGTGACTAAATCTTTTAAGCTTCGAGCAAAACGATCCATGGAATGTACAATCACCCTGTCCCCTTCCCGGACATAGTTCAACATTTCCTGAAATTTCGGTCGGTCGGTATTTTTACCCGAAGCTCGGTCAACAAAAATCCGGTCGATTTCAATTCCCTCAAGTTGACGTCCTGTATTTTGCTCGACTGAACTCACCCGGACATAACCTACTTTTTGACCTTTCACTCTTTCACTCCCCAATTGGATAAAAATGAACAATTTCGTAAATTATAAATCTTTAATATCAAAGTTACATGTTATATATGATTAAAAATCATTTAAATGATACATAAAATCCGGGACATTCTGAGTGTTGCTTTAGGGTATACTCTAAAATTACATATTGAATGTAAGTTAATGGCTATCCTGAAATGCATTAACAGTGGATAAAATTTTAAATTAAGTTTTGGAGCTAATTAAAGCTATATTGAGTTATGAGTTGATCACAGATTTCCTGCAAAATGACAATCGTTTAAATTCTTTATCCAACATAAGACAACAATATATCAAACCGTCCTTTAAGAAAATCACAAAAGTGCATATTCTAAAAGCGGACATTTCTAATTTGGATTTACATGTTAGAACCAAATTAAAGTGTCTGGACTCTCACCAATAAAATGTCTAGTCTATTATTTTTTCATCATCTTGGTTCTAGGTTTCTCTTTTTGGTTAAATTCCTTTTTTACTATTTTTAGCTGAATTTCAGTATTTTGATCGTTTTTTGCCAACAGTTATGACTTTAATTACGGTTTATTTTCTTTTTGAGTCGCATTTTCAATTTTCTGGGCTTCTGTTACAGCAGCTTCTGCTAGTTGAGAGCCTGTTATGGTAGAAGAAGTATAATTTGTAATTTGTTTATTTAATGCATCGTCTACTAGAGCCTGCATACCATTTTGGCTACAAGATAGATCATATTCAGCAAGAGCGGTCAGCGTATCTGCAACATAATTGAATTCTGTGTTTTTATATTTTTGGGATATTGTGTCAAGTTGTCTCATTACTGATCTTTCAACTAAGCCTAAATTAGGGCTAACCAAAAATGATGTGTTATAAGCATCAAAACTTGAATCTAAGCTACTAAAAGCAACACCTACACCACTAATAGCACCTACTGAAGCTTCCGCTAAGCCTAAAGCAGCAGATATAAGTCCTCCAGTGATATTTGATTGTCTTCGTAAGTTTTCTCTATGCGCTTTTGTAAAGGACGCATTTTGAAAATATGCTGTACATAAAGATTTAGCGTAAATACTTCCTTCAATGAATAACTGTTTATTTAACTTTTGTCTTTGTGATGTATTATCATTTTGAGGTATATGATAGTCGATAGTTTTAAAGTCTCCTGGTTTATTATTCTCTGTTAATATTAGATTTGTTCTATTTGTTTTATAACCCTCAGCTTCAATTGCTCTTTCATAACTCAACCAATATCTTCGATGAGTTGATGTAAGCATACTACCCTCTTGCCAATTTGTACCTTGTATAGTTACCTTTGGAATATTGTATGGTGTCTGATATTGGGGAAAATAAGCACAACCAGATAAAGTTATTGTTAATGCTATTAAGATTTTAATTTTCATAGTAATTTCCTTTTTTTTAATTACGTGAGATTATTTTTAATCAAAAATCAAAAATCAAAAATCAAAAATCAAAAATCAAAAATCAAAAATCAAAAATCAAAAATCAAATAGAATATTATCCACTTATCAGTTTTTTGGGGAAAGAAAACATCTTATGATTCTATTTTTTTCTAAACTAAAATTGACTTTTTATTTTTTGTCATCAATTCTTTTATCTTGATGAGTCGTTTTTCCAATCGAATTTATATCACTTATTAACTAGAAAAAAATGTAGTACAGTTGATAGACTAAACCAGTACGGTTAGAAGAACTAAAAATAAGATTAAAAAAGATTAGGTTAAAACACAACTTTTTAAAAAAATAATTTACAAAAATAAAGGTGTTAAAAATGGTTCAATACACGCAGGTTTTAGCAAAAGTAAGAAATGACAAGGTCGATAATAGACTTATAAAAATATTGTTACTTGCAGGAGAAGAAGCTGGTGTAGATGAAATTCGTGTTACATCAGGAGGACAATGTTCTATAGGAACCTGTTCAAAAAGAGTAGGTTTTACACGACATGATCTTGGAAATGCAGCCGATTTAGAACTTTGGGTAGGGGGAAAGCTCGTAAATTTTACCAATGATAGTGGCTTGGCAATTTATAAAACGTTTGTAACTGCTGTTGCAAGATTAGGAGCTGCCGGTATTGGCGCAGGTATTGGTTATATGGGAGCGAAAAAATCCATGTGGGTTTTGGGTCTAAATTAGTTTGGGGAGCAGAAGGAAAAGCAAAAAATGCACCTCAATGGTTAAGAGATGCCGCAGAAAGTGGTTGGGCAGCATCTAGAAGGCAAACTAAAACATATAAAATAGTAGCACGAGATGGTCTTTTCTTAAGGTCTGGTCCAAGTTTAGATTTTAATGTACTACACACATTGCCGCAGGGGACATTGATTAACATTGACAGATTTGAGGGAGTCAATTCTGAATGGGGACGTGTGGACTTAGTTGGTGATGGTCAGATTGATGGGTTTATTCATAGTGCATTTGTAGAATCGATTGAAGACTTTGAAATAGATACAGAAGACGAACAGGACTTTTGCGAGGATGATGAGAGTTCAACTGAATAATAAATAGCATAGAATTTTTTAAATAGACTGCAAATTGCAGTCTATTTCATGTCTAGGAAAAAAATATAAAAATTGTGAATCGGCTTTAGTAGCATCTGATGAGTGTCATGAAAGTAAAGTGATAGATTCGACAAAAACTTCTTACCCTAATTACACACCTATTGTTCCAGGTTATTTTGATGAGACTTTTATGCTGCATGCAATCACCTTTATTCAGATACTTACTAATGCGGACTTCCTACATCAAAAAGAATAAATTGTTTTTAAAGTCTGAACTGTACCTGATTTATCGTAGACCATTTTTCTTGAGAAAATGTCCCGATGGTAGTATCAAATAACTCTAAATCTGTTTCTATTTAAGATGTTCTGATCTTAATACAATCTCAATCTCTTTATCATTAATTATATAAGCAGAAAAAGTATTACTATTTTTACTTTTTATAAAATTAGGAAATGGGTTTTTTAAATAAATTCCAGAAAATACATCTATATGATTTCCCTTGATTGCTCCCCCAGTATCAGCAGCATAAAAATAACCATCGTGATGTACCTCTATTCCAGAGGGTAGTTTAATAATTTTCCCACGTGCTTGAGGAATATATATAACGGTACCATATGGAATAATTTTAGGATCAACTGCAATTGTACGGTAGGGGATAAGTTTAAAATTTTTAACTCCATCCCCATAAGCTCCTTTTGCTATTTGATATCTTGTTTTTCCTATTGAATTAATCCATGATTTTCTAATATTTAGAATTGAAGCACAATCTAATTGTTGATTTCCTTTATGGTCAACATAGTTAAATGTATTATAATTTCCATCTAGAGATTTTACTTGAATTGTTCCTTCTATCCCCCCCATACATAGATCTTTAGCAGTTATCAGTTTTGATATTGGTTGATTTTCTTTGTTTAGTAAGTGGTAACCTTGTTTAACTTCTTTTGCCGGCCAAATGTGATAGAAAGTAGACCATAACTTTTTTTGCTTGAGATCATTTAAATTAGGTTTGGGGAAAGTAAAGGTTTGATCTGAACTATATATAAATGAACTCATTCCAAGTAATACTGCATATAGAGTACATAGAATAATTTTTTTCATTTTAATTTTATCCCATTAATTTTATTTTTTAAATAGCCATCAAAATTCTAGACACATATAACCATCTTTTTGGACTGCCACGAGTTTGTACATTGGTCAACTGAACATAGTATTCGTATTCAATATATTCAACCAGGTAAGCCAGAGCATCATGCTTATATTAAACGCTATAATCGGACTATACGTTATAGTTGGCTGAGCAAACATTTATTTGATACTTTGGATAAAGTACAAGATTATGCAACAAACTGGCTGTGGCATTACAATCATGAAAGGCCGCATCAAGCCAACAAGGGAAAGTTATCTCTAAGGGCTGCTTAACCTCTACTTTTAACTTCGGTTATTTATGGGAGGATTACCGTAGTAGAAGTTGCTTTCTAACTTAACAATATTATGCATTCAACAAAAAAGAAGTGTAGCAAATTGCTACACTTCTTTTATTTTATTTGATCAGCATTTTTTTCAGCAAACTTTCTAGTTCTTGTAAGTTTTGATCATCAAATTCACTCATTTTTAATGACACTTTTAATGTGTTGTGATCAAACTTGATATTACCTGCGACTTTCCCATCATATTCAATTTTATGCACGATTGAGGTTTTAATCGGCTCTTTAGTCTCTTTCGACTTTAGAATTTTTTCAGCGAACAATGCCAATTTTGTTTGTTCAACTTCTTTTTTCAGTAATTTTGCCCATGCTTCTAACAGTGCTTTTTTAGCATTATTAGAATTATCTTCATGATCGGATAAAAACTTTTTTACTGCTGTGGCTGCAGTACGTGCCAACAATGTGGGGTGCTGCTCTAAATCTGCAATCAGTTCTTTAGGTAATTTTTCGAAAGATAAATATTTATACATATCCTCACGGTTCATACCTAAGGACTTTGCAAGTTTTTGCTTGTTCTTTTTTAATTTCTCATCCAGAGAACTTAAGCCTACATAGATTTCATAATCAGTTAAATCTTCTCGTTTTAAATTTTCAGCTAAAGTTAACAGTGCAACTTCTTCATCCGATGCGTCTATGACAATCACTTCAATGGTATTTTTATTAAGAACCTGATGTGCTTTTAAGCGTCGTTCACCAGCGATCAACTCATATTTGTCCTGTACTCGTCGGACTGCAATAGGTTGTAGTAATCCAATTTCGTCAATAGAAGCTGCCAAGTCTTCAATATCTTGTTGATTAAAGATTTTTCGTGGTTGATTAGGACTAGGCTGAATATCTGTAATTTGTATATTCCGACGTAGTTCTTTAACATCATTGACATGCTCTTTCTGAGCTTGTTGATGTTTTTGAGTGTTTTGTTGAAGACGTTGTGCCAACAGTTCTTTTGTACTTACCATAGTATTCTCAAAGTGCTTTTATTCAATACGATTAATAATTTCTTTCGCTAATTCTTGAAAAGCTTTACGGACTTTGGAACTCTTGTCTAAACTTAACAAAGGTTGCTGCAAGATTGCTGCTTGGTTAACTTTGGTACTTATAGGAATAGTTGTTTTTAATAATTCCCCAACTTGTCCCATTGCTTCATCTCTGATGAGTTTACAAACATTTTGACGTTCATCATGTTTGATCAATAAGGCCCCCAAAAGTTCTAATTGAGGATTCACACGTCTAATTTTACTTAAATGATTGATTAAGTCTGTTACACCATAAAGCCCATATTGAGATCCGGATTCAATCGGGATAATTACATGGGTTGATGCGGCCAATGCATTACTAGTGAGAAGTTTTAAGCTTGGTGGACAGTCAATTAAGATAAAATCATATAACCCTTTTAACATTTCTAATTTACTAGACAGTTCTTCAGAAGGTCTAGGCGCATCATCTTTAAGTTGATCTTCTGTTTTACCTAAATTTAAAGAACCATAAATTAGGGACACATTTTTTAAGTTAGTTTCTTCTTCCAGGGCGCTAGAGAGTAATTCTAATTGTCCTACTAATAACTCTGCAGAAGTAATTTCAACTTCACTTGGATGTCGTGATCCAATATGTAAACTTGCATTTGCTTGTGGATCCAAATCAATTACTAATACTTTCTTACCTAAATCAGCTAATTCTGAAGCTAAATGTACAACAGTAGTGGTTTTACCACATCCACCTTTGTGGTTTGCTACAGCAATAATTTTAGTTGATTTATTTGTCATATCAGACCTCGTTCGAATTACTCTAATATAGTTAAATTTGTAGCAACTTGCTACACATTCTTTTAGAGATATTAATGTATTAATCAACATTGGATAAAAATAAAACAAATCAATTTTTATATAAAATATAGCTAGCTAATTATAAATTAGTATTAATTAATATAATTAAGTAATTATAATTAGGACGTTTTTTCATTTTTAAAATCAATAAATTAGGATTTTTAAAGTGGAAGGTTTGTCACCGAAAAGTGGAAGGTTTGTCACCGAAAAGTGGAAGGTTTGTCACCGAAAAGTGGAAGGTTTGTCACCGAAAAGTGGAAGGTTTGTCACCGAAAAGTGGAAGGTTTGTCACTATGGTGGAAGCTTTGTCATCAGTTTTTTTTTACCCCCCTTTTTTTTCTATTAAATTATTAAAAATCATATATATAAACTGTTGATAAGTCTTAAATATTTATTTTTAAGGTGGAAGGTTTGTCACGCTTAATTTTTTATCTGTGGATAAAGCAGATTTTCACCTTGAAAATTGCAAAAAAAAGTCCGATTTAGTACTTGATTCTTTCTAAAGGTGGAAAGTTTGTCACTGAAAAGTGGTAAATATTAGGATTTTTTCACTTATAACGGTATTTTTTGGCCACAAAAAAATGAAAAGAAAGTGATTTAGCTTAGCTTTGGGAAATTAAAGTGGAAAACTTGTCATTGTATGGTGGAAAAAAATATATTTTTTCCACCTTAAGCTGAGGTATTAATCAAAATCTGAAAAAAGCAGTGACATGCTTTCCACTTTTAACTTTTAGACCTTAATTTAGAAGTATCAATGTTTGAAATTAATCTCTAAGGTGAATATATTGAATATTCTTCCACTTTTATGTATAAGTAGGGAAAACAACTTTTAATTTTCCACTTATGAGCGATCTTAACGAAAAAGAAGAAATAGAATATTTACCCTATTGCATTGGCAATATTCGACATAACGGAGTGGTGAGTACCAGTAACCGTTTAATTCGACCGATTGAACTGTCCTCTAATGAATATAAGGCACTGCTTTATGCGATGGCGGTTGCAAATTATGGTGAAAAAAATAATCTAGATCATGAGATTACCGAGCAAACTTATATCTATCTGCATAAAGATGATCTGGGTGAGTTACTAGGACTCAATAAAAAGAATTCTATTAATGTTGCTATCGACCGGATTTATAAAGAACTCTCATCTCGGGTTGCTCATTTTGTTATTGAAGAGCCTGTAGATGATCTCAAGCGAAAAGTAAAAAAAGTACATTCAGTGGTACCGATTATTCGGGAACTACGCTGGGAAGACGATTCAAAGAATGCTTTACAGATTCGTTTTACCAGTGAGGTCTTACCTTATTTTACCCGCCTGGCAAATGGTAATTTTACCACTTACCAGTTAAAGGACTTATTTGCCCTAGACTCTGTAACTAGTATGAGTCTATATTCCTATATTGTTAAAAATGAGTTCAAGTACGCTAACCTAGATGCCTATGAAGTTGAACTATCATTAGAGAATTTAAAGGCATTAATCGACATCGGTGATAAAAAGTATGATCGCTGGGTCGATTTTAGACGTTATATTCTAGATAAAATTGTTGAGGAAATTAATAATAAAACCAGTCTGGAATTAGAGTATGACAGTATTAAGAAAGGTCGTCCCGTAGTGGGTGTTCGATTTAAAATTATAAATGGTCAAAAAGAAATCCTGATTCCACAATCAAATGAAAAAACTAAAATTTATCTAGATGTAGACTTTAATGATAATGCTTTGGTGAAAGAATTGGGTGCTAAATTCGATATGACTGTACGCTCCTGGTATATCTATGCCAATGATCCTAATTATAAAGAGTTGAGTAAATGGTTTAAGCCGGAAGGCTGTCTAACGGACTCTCAAGCTAATGTCATAGTAAATGATAATTTATTTCAAATGGAGTTTTCTACTCCAGGCGTCTCTATGAATGAGTTCAAAAAAGAAATGAAATATAAATTAAAAAACGATCGAGACTTTGTTCAAGCCAATAGAAAACGCTTGAATGAGATTTTCGGAAAGGAAGTAATTTAAAAAATGTAGCAACTTACTACACTCTTTTTAATCAGTATGAAAATCACTAGCTGTTGTTCATATTTAAGTCACACGACAATTTATGTCTTTTTCCACCTTTTTTACAGCTGCATCATTTAGAATTTTAGGTAAAATCATTCGATTAATGATTCACTTATTTGGACTTCTATAACAATGACCCAGGTGCAACTACAGCAGCTACAAAAACAACTTTGGAACATTGCCAACACCTTGCGTGGCACGATGGGCGCCGATGAATTCCGTGATTACATCCTGGGCTTTATTTTCTTTAAATATTTATCGGAAAAGTCAGTCAATTTTGCCAATGAACTGTTAGATGGCGAAGATATTACATTCTTGCAGCTGGATGAAAATAATCCTGAGCATGTGCCATACATCGAAGAAATCAAAAAGAATGCCATTGCCGAAGTGGGTTATGCGCTCACGCCAAAACAGCTGTTTCATAGCTTGGCACAGCGTGGTCGTCAGGGCGAATTCATTCTGGATGATTTAACTGCGACCTTAAATTCGATTGAACAAAGTACTTTAGGCACTGATTCTGCCGATGACTTTGCCAACCTGTTTGAAGATCTGGATCTGAATTCGACCAAGCTCGGCAACAACGCCAGTGACCGTAATGAACTGGTGGCCAAGGTTCTGAGTCATTTAGACGATATTGATTTTGATATTTCCAATACTGAAGCCGATGTACTGGGTGATGCTTACGAATACCTGATTGGCGAGTTTGCATCAGGTGCAGGCAAAAAAGCCGGTGAGTTCTATACCCCGCAAACCGTTTCGACTTTACTGGCGAAGATTGTCACCCAAGGCAAAGACCGTTTACGTTCAGTCTATGACCCGACTTGTGGTTCAGGTTCGTTATTGCTACGGGTAAAACGTGAAGTTAAAGATGTCGATATGATTTACGGTCAGGAGATGAACCGTACCACCTACAACTTGGCGCGCATGAACATGATTCTGCATGACGTGCATTTTGCCAAGTTCGACATCAAGCAGGAAAATACTTTAACTCGTCCGCAGCATTTAGATAAAAAGTTTGATGCGGTGGTGGCCAATCCGCCATTCTCAGCCAACTGGTCAGCCGATCCGTTATTTTTACAGGATGAACGTTTTGCCGCTTATGGCAAACTGGCACCAAGCTCGAAAGCCGATATGGCCTTTGTGCAGCACATGCTGTATCAACTGGATGACAACGGCACGATGGCGGTGGTGTTACCGCATGGTGTATTATTCCGTGGTTCTAGTGAAGGCGTGATTCGTCAGTATCTGATTGAGCAGATGAACGTGATTGATGCGGTGATTGGTCTGCCGGCCAATATTTTCTATGGCACCTCGATTCCGACCTGTATTTTGGTGTTGAAGAAAAACCGTGAGCATAGCGGCAATATTCTGTTTATTGATGCCAGCAAGGAGTTTGAAAAGCAGAAGAATCAAAACAAGCTGTTGCCGGAGCATTTGGACAATATTGTTGCTGCCTTTGAAAACCGTCAGGATATTGAAAAATACGCGTATGTCGCAACTTTACAAGAAGTGAAAGATAACGATTACAACCTGAATATTCCGCGTTATGTGGATACCTTTGAAGCGGAAGCCGAGATTGATCTGGATGCGATTGCCCAGCAGCTACAGGCTTTAGAATTAGAAAGCCAAAAGACCGATGCGGTAATTGCGGAGTTTTGCAAAGCGCTTGGGATTGCTTCACCGTTTGCGGAGGTGAAGTAATGGCTGCACCTCTATTGAGATTCACGGAGTTTACCGATGACTGGGAAGAAACTACGTTAGAGAATTTGGCAGAAGTTGAACGAGGTAAGTTTTCGGTTCGTCCTCGAAATGACCCTCGTTATTTTGGTGGAGAAATGCCATTTGTTCAGACGGGTGATGTGGCTGGTTCTGGCATATATTTAAAGGGTTATAGTCAAACATTAAATGCTGATGGTATTAAAGTTAGTAAGGTTTTTCCTGCGGATACTATTTTAATTACAATTGCTGCAAATATAGGTGATACAACAATTACTCGATATGCTGTTGCTTGTCCTGACAGTGTTGTGGCAATTCAATCAAAAAAAGATAAAGCTAATACGATCTTTCTAAAAAATTTAATAGATTTACAAAAAGAAGTCTTAGATTCTCAAGCAACTCAAAATGCTCAGAAGAATATCAATTTACAAGTTTTAAAACCTTTAGAATTGTTTGCTCCATCAATTGAAGAACAAACCAAAATAGCTTCTTTTCTTTCTGCCGTGGATGAAAAGATCAGCCAACTCACACAAAAAAATCAGCTACTCAGCCAATATAAACAGGGCATGATGCAAAAGCTGTTTAGTCAGCAGATTCGTTTTAAAGCAGATGATGGGAGTGAGTTTGGGGAGTGGGAAAGAACTACTTTAGGTGAAAAAGGTACTTTCTTAAAAGGGAAGGGAATTTCAAAGGCTGACATCATTGAAAGTGGAATATTACCTTGTATACGTTACGGTGAGTTATATACCTACTATGGTGAAATCATTTCTAATATTATTTCGGCAACAAATTTAGATAGAGATACTCTAGTTTTAAGTAAAGCGAATGATGTTCTAATACCTGCATCAGGGGAAACACAAATTGATATTGCTACTGCAAGTTGTGTGCTTGATGATGATATTGCTTTATCGGGTGACCTAAATATTTACCGCACTAAAGAAAATGGGATTTTCTTAAGTTATATGATTCGTTCTTCGTTAAAGATGCAAATAGCCCAATTAGCACAAGGCAATTCAGTTGTACATTTATATTCAAGTCAATTAAAAGGTGTTCAATTAAGTCTACCTTGCCTAGAAGAACAAACCAAAATCGCCAATTTCTTATCGAGTATTGACCAAAAAATTGAAGTGGTTGCACAGCAAATTGAACAGGCTAAAACTTGGAAAAAAGGCTTGTTACAGCAAATGTTTGTGTAGGAGGGTATAATGAATTTAGCAACCTCAGCTTTTGAACATTTCTCAAAACTTTTAGATGCGGCAAAGAAGTTTAAAGCGATACCGCGAGAAAAAACTTTTTTTGATACTGCTATTCGTAACCATTACGAAAACCCCACCACTGAATTGCTCGAATTTTTCTTAAATCCTCAGGAATCCCATGAGTTGGGAGAGGTATTTTGGAAAGGCTTTAGTGATGTTGTTGTAGGAATTAGCACTCTAGAGAATTCTACTTTAGGTCAAGTGGAAAGCTTGGAACGAGAATGTGCTACGCATAACAGTAATCGTATCGACCTAATGATTGATACCGATACACATCTCATTTTGCTAGAAGCTAAAATTTACCATCATCAAAATAATCCTTTTGATGACTATGTGAAATATGCTCAAACCCGCTCAAAAGGCAAAGCTATCCTTGGCTTAATTCTCAGTATCTCTGGTAAAAGTGAAGCCCAAAATTGGCACGGTATTTCCTACCAACAATTAGTGAATGCTGTTAGACCCTATCTTGCAGAACAAATGATGACGAATCCCATGAATAAATGGAATTTGTTTGCGCGTGAGTTTTTACTTCATCTTGAAAGTTATTATCGTAACCAGAATTTAGATATGAATCGTATTCAATTTATTTTTGATCATTATCAAGAAATACAAGAATTGCAAAAGCTAAAAACCAATACCATTAGGGAAGTTGTCGATAGTATTAGTCAACTTCTTAATCAATCCATTGATGGTTATATCTCTAGAAACAAATATGAATCATGGGGAGGGATTCGTTTTTATAATGATGCATGGAATAACCTGACAAATAACACTTTATGCATCTATGAAGATCAAGGTGAGACAATTTTTGGGGTAAATACTTATATCTTGAATCTACCTGAAAAATTAAATGAAAAAGTATTTGAGATTTTAAAAACTCAAGATGATTCACGGTATCTCTCATGGGATATTGAAAAATATAAGAGTGGAACGGAGCGTTGGCTCTGTATCTACTGGCGTTCCCCTGAACATACATTTGAAGCTATAGAAAGTTTGATACTCGAAAAAGCAAGTTTGTTAGATGAACTTGAAAAGACATTAAGATAAATCAGTGTATTAAATATAAAGTAAATAAAGATTTAAAGAATAGAGGGAAAAATGACAGTACAAAGCGAATATCAACTTGAAAATGAACTAATTGGTCAGCTCAAGCAATTGGGTTATACCTCAGTGACGCTCAAGGACGAAAGCCAGCTACTGTCAAACTTCAAAACCCAGATTGAACGGGCAAATGGACTCGATCCCCTTTCCGCAACTGAATGGAAACAAGTCATCAGCTTTTTGAATACCGGAACAGTATTTGAACGTGCCAAGAACCTGCGTGATCTGTTCCCAGTCAAATTTGATGATGGCAGCAGTAAGCACATCTTTTTCCTGTCAGATGATCCGAGTAAAAACATCTATCAGGTGACTAATCAAATCACCATCGATCACCGCGACTATAATGGCCGCACCAGCCGTTTTGATGTGACTTTACTGGTGAACGGTCTGCCTTTGGTGCAGATCGAACTGAAAAAGCGCGGGATGGAAATAGCCGAAGCATTTAACCAGACCCAGCGTTATACCCGTGAAGCCTATTGGGCCGGACAGGGCCTGTTTGGCTTTATCCAGCTGTTTATCATCAGTAATGGGGCCAATACCCGTTATTATTCTAACGGCACCACTGGCATCGAGTTTGCCTTTCCCTGGGCTGACGTCAGCAATAAACACATCAATGAAATTGTCGATTTTGCCGATATTTTTCTGAATCAGCAACATCTGACCCAAATGCTGACCCAGTATATGGTCATGCTAGAAACCACGAAAAGCCTGATGGTGCTGCGTCCTTATCAGATCTATGCGGTACAGAAAATTGTCCAGCATGTTCAAAACTCGGATCAGAATGGCTACATCTGGCATACGACCGGTTCAGGCAAGACCCTGACTTCGTTTAAAGCCAGCCAGATTATCATGCAGATGCCAGATGTAGAAAAGGTTCTGTTTGTGGTCGACCGGAATGATCTGGATACACAAACTTCCCGCGAATTTAATGCCTTTAAAGCCGAGAGTGTTGATAGCACCGATAGCACCCATACTCTGGTTAAGCAGCTCGATCAACGTCATGACAAATTGATTGTCACCACTATTCAAAAGCTCAATCGAGCCATCAGCAATGACCGTTATCAAGAATACATTGAATATCTAAAAGACAAGAAAGTGGTGTTTATCTTTGATGAATGTCACCGTAGTCAGTTTGGTGAAACCCATCAAAACATCAAGAAGTTCTTTGACAATGCCCAGATGTTTGGCTTTACTGGAACCCCGATCTTTGAGGAAAATAGCCAGTCCAAAGCCGGCTTAAAACTCACCACAGATTACCTGTTCCATGAATGTCTGCACCAGTATGTGATCGTGGATGCTATCCGTGACCGTAACGTGTTGCAGTTCCAGATTGATTATCGGGGCAAATATACCGCTAAGGGCATGCAGAACAACCTCGAATATGATGATGAAGTCGAAGGCATTGATACCCGAGAGCTATACGACAATCCGCAGCGTCTGGAAATGATTGCGCGTTATATTGTCGACAGCCATGACACTAAAACCCGCAATCGTGAATTTACCGCGATGTTCTGTGTCAGCTCGGTTGATACTCTGACCCAGTACTACGAACTGTTTGAAAAGGTTCAGGCTGAGAAGCAGCAACAGGATGAAGAGCAGGGGCGACTGTTCAAACCGCTAACCATAGCCACTATTTTCTCCTACGCGGCCAATGAAGCCGTATCGGTGGATGAGCAAAATGGCTTGATCCATGAAGAAGCAGCGGATATCCCCAGTCAGATCAATCAGTCCAGTCGAGACAAGCTGGACCGCTATATTGCCAATTACAATCAGCAGTTTAAAACCAACTACAATTCAGGTGATCAGTTCTATGCCTATTACCGCGACATTGCTGATCGGGTCAAAAAGAAACAGATTGATATCCTGCTAGTCGTGAATATGTTTCTGACCGGCTTTGACTCTAAGCCGTTAAATACCTTGTATATCGATAAAAACCTGAAATACCATGGCCTGATTCAAGCATTCTCGCGAACTAACCGCGTCTTTAACGACAAGAAACCTTTCGGCAATATCATCTGTTTCCGTAACCTGAAACGCGCCACTGATGAAGCCTTGGCACTGTTCTCAAACAAAGAAGCGCAAAAAGTAGTACTGGTGCCGAGCTATGAAGAAATCCAGCGGGACTATGAAGCAGCGGTACAGAAGCTGCTGAAGATCACGCCGGATTATCAAAGTGTCGACGAGCTCATCACTGAAGATCAGCAGCTGGCATTCATTAAAGCCTTTCGTGAAGTGATGCGTTACAACGCCCAGCTGCAAACCTTTATTGAATATGACCAGGACCAGACCGCATTGGATAAACAGCACTTTGCCAACTTTGCCTCCAAGTATGCCGACCTATGTCGAGATGTGCGTAAGACCACCAAAAAAGAAAAAGTCTCGGTACTGGACGATATCGATTTTCAGCTGGACTTGCTACACAGTGATCGGATCAATGTTGGTTATATCATCAACCTACTTCAGCTGGCGGTTAATAGTGATGATGAAGACAAACGTAAGAAATATGAAGCTCAGGTGCATGACTTGATCGGCAATGAAATTACCCTGTATGACAAGCAGGCGCTGATCCAGAAGTTCATTGAAGAGAACATGCCTAAAATGATCAATGGGCAGGACGTACAAACTGCCTTTGCCGCTTTCTGGGATGTAGAGAAAGAACAAGCCTATCAGCACCTCTGCGAAGTGGAAAACTTGAAGCCTGAGGTGATGAAGAATGTTCTGGAACACTATGAGTTCACTAAGCGTTTGCCGCGTAAAGAAGAGTTGAAAGACTTACCAAACTACAAGGTCAAATTATTTGAACGAGATAATGTGTTTAGCAACTTATTGGTGAAGACCCAGCAGTTAATAGAAAAGTTTTATGTGAGTTTCTAAAGTGCATCTGCATTTTCAAAACCCGATTGTAATAGGATGAAAGTAAAGGGATGGGAAGAGTACTTTTATAACTACTTAAAGCAAAGTAAAAACGTTTTTTGTCAAGATTGCCTGATGCCATTTGTAATTTAGCCTAAGCTTAACTTATGAGATTTTGAGAATCTAATAATTAAAGATGCACGAAATAATTATCTTAATTGTTAAAAATCGATTTAAGACAATTACATAATGCTAATGTCGAATTAATTATCTGAATACTCAAACAGATCATTCATCGTACAGCCAAAAAATTCGCAAAGTTTATCCGCTACAGGTAACTCGATACGGACAGCTCTGTCGTAGTACATATTAGTAAGGGTATTCCGATTAATCCCAGTTGCATGTACGACATCACTTAACTTTAAAATTTTTCTTTCGCCCATAAGGTTAGCTAACTTGCATCTAATCATATTGTATATCAGTATAAAAAAATAACCTGCTGTGAGTTATTTTTCGTTGCATTAATTTGAGTACTTTGGTAAATTATAACCTACAGCAGGTTATATTTACCTATTACAAGTACTTTTACCTATCTAAATTAAATTATAGCTTGTAACTTGGATGAATAGAAACCTACAACACTATAAATTGATGTAGGAGTTTTATAATGGTCACCTCTAATGAGTTATGGGTAAGTCGTAAAGCTAAGCTCTTGGGCTATAAACTGATTAAAGAATTGAATGTAGGAATGGGTTTTGGAATTGCAAGTTATCTGGATGTAAATCATTGTTATAACAATCATCAGGCAGTTTTAGTTTGGTTAGAACACTTTTTAGAAGACTATCCAGAAATACAAAGTATAGACCCACTTAAGACTGAATTTCTTAAAAATTTTCCAGAATCTTTTTATGAGTTAGCCTAAGGATAATTCTTAGGCTATTTTTATAAGCCATAATTCAAATCGTTATCTTGGGAATGGATGTTCTTCTTCTTGCTCGTGGTATAACCGACAGTCTGGCGACTATAAAAATCTTCTGCACGTTCCTCAACTGTAGGTAGGCTTGAATCTCTTTCCTCTAAACTTAGTGGTAAAGTTTGAGGTACAGGCAAAGGGGGAGATTCTTGTTGAATTATAACTTGATTTGATTCTTGTTGTAGAACAATAGGGATATTGTATTCTTCAGCAATCAATTTTACCTGGGATTTGAAATTTTCATCCCCATAGACATACACCGTTCCATATTTTTCTTTTGCTAAAAATAATGCATCTCGAATATGAACATTTTGTTCACTCACTACAGCAATATGAGTCGAATCTTTCGTTTCAAAAAAAGCAATTTTTTTCTGGTCTAGATAAAATTTTTGTCCAAATTTATATTCGATGACATATTTTTTGCTAGAAAGAAACGTCATTTTGGACTGCTGAGGAGATATAGAAATTTTCTTTGAAGGTTCTAATGTATTCAAGCGTTCTACTGCTTGTTTTTTCTGAAGCTTGAGTCTTCGACTGTATTCAAAGTATTGCAGCATTTGCTCAAACTCAGATTCAGCTAAATTTTCAGGAAGCCTGATCGTTCTTTTCTTTTCCACTTTAGGTACGAGCTCTAATTCTGGCGTTGGAGATGAAGAGGTCGGCTGTGAGTTGTGCTTCTGTTCTTTTGACTGCTTGAGCGGGGAAATTTGTAGACTGAAATAGAGTTGCCAGGAATGCTCAATTTCAGATGAGTTGAAATATTGTTTATTAAGCTCTTTAGGCTGGATAAAGATGAGATTTCGAACTCGCAGTAGCAGAATACTTTGATTCTTTGAACTTAAATTAGGTAATTTATTTTGATCAATACAATTTTTTAATGTTGATTGCAGCGACTCCATTGCTACACCGCAACAATTTAGGAGCAAACAAGTTTTAATAATGGCTGTACTTTGAGAGGCGTGTGTGGACCTAAACCTTTTAAACAGTTCAGTAAAACACGATTCAATATTGTTTTGAGACAAACGTTCAAAACTTGGTAAGGCCCTTTCTTTATTTATATCCTCAATATTTTGGGTTCTATGTTGCAAGGCTATATGGAACAATTCTTTAAATTCCGACGTACCCCTGAGCGTTCCTTTCTGATTAGAATCCAGTGCTTTTATACATTGTTGCAGTCGGGTGAGAGAATAATTGCTAAATACGAGGATCCCATATTGATTTTGAATGGCAATAGGTTCATTCGGTTGATGTTGATCGAAGATGATTCTTGCTGTTTTAATCTCAGGATTATATTGTCGAATAAAATTTTTAGATTGACGTTGATCAAATAAAAATTGTTGTTGCATAAGCAAGTGATGAGAGGGTGGAAAAAACTTTAAAAAATCTGCATAAGACGTGATTTTCGATGAATCAAAGCTTGAAGAAAATGGAAAGCTTTTTTGCAGTGTTTGAGATGTCTTTTGACTTAAGCTTTCATGTTGAACATTATATTTTTTTCTTTGCAATGCTCTTGAATTAATTTGATCAGTTATGTGATGGTAATGCAGCAGTGTAAAAATGACATCAGATGATAGCTCTGGAGATTGTTGTTGTAAATCGTTTAAAAAATGATGTTTATCATGCTTATAAATTTCATTTTTTAAAGAAATTTTTTGGTATCCATTTTTACGATTTGTACTGATTGAATCCTTTTCTGATTTTATTTTTAGATAAACATCATGAAGATCTTTAACTAAAAAATCTTCATTTTTAAATAAATGGTAAGAATGTACAGTTGTTTCTGCTGATTGAGAGTGCTGAGATGTTTCATTTAGTTTTATAAGAGGGATAGTTTTAATATCACTATCTTTAGCCGTAAAATCTCTCCATTTTTTTTCTAAGTTTTTGAGAGTCGCTTGTTTATTACAAAATAAAGATGCTTTAAACGTGAGTTCCTGTTTTTCGATTGTCTGAATTTTAAAAATAGTACCGTTACGCTTTTTCTCATAAAGAATGCCATGCTGAGCTAATTTTTTATGCCAATCTTGCCAATTTTCAGCGTTTTTCAGTACTTGATTAACGCAATGTCCAATATAGCGTTGGTAGTCTTTGCCTGATTCGCTTTCACTGCTCATTCGACTTTTTTGTTGATGTCGATGTTCTTGATCTCGAATTTTTGAATAAATTTTTTCAGCATCTGGTTGAGCTAAATAATGTGGATTTTTTTCGCATTGTCCAGTGTCATGATTGTATATAAAAACAGGATTAGGCTCAGGCTCCCAACCTTGTTTCGCTTCGATTTCTGTTGCTGCTCGATGAATTGCGTTAAGAATCCAACCTTCTCCAAGATCAATGACTTTATTTTCATTGTGTTTGTTTTTTTTGAATGGATGAACTTTATTGACGATTAAATGAAAGTGCACATTGTCTGTATCCATATGCATGGCATATTGCATTTGCAGCTCTTCTGCACCGAGATGTTTCGCTAAAATATCAATTTGTTGTTCTAATTGTTCAGTGGTTGGAATCTCAAATTTTTTAAAACTTCCGACCATGTGTACGATCGGGTCAATCACACGAGAGTTCAAACTGGCAGTTTGTGACATTTCTATTTTTTGATAATCAGGATCATCATCTAAAAAGTTTCTAGAGTTTGAATAGACACATTTTTCAGAGAGTAAGTCTTGATCAAAACCAGGATGAAGCTGATGAATATATTCAGACAAATAGTGAGCACGTGCCTGCTTAGGATCGTGAATATAATCAGAGAGACCATGTACGCGTTGATCAACAGAGGTGTCAATCGTATTAGGAATAATCTTAATAATCATGATTTACCAACCTTATCATTTAGTCTACGCACGATCATTTTGATTTTCTCTATAAGATTTTCTATTTCCATTACCTCGTCATCTATAATTCGTTTACCTTTCAGCTGTTCAAAGATTTTTGCCAGGATAATTCCAATAACTCTTACATCATGAATCTCCTGTTTTTTTAATAAACTTATCTGAGATTCGTTAAAGATTTTCTTGCGTATATAATCGGCTTGACTCATATGTAAAGCTTCATAGGAAGCTGTAATCTGTCGATGCTCATCTTCTGTGAGTCGAATAATAATTTGTTTGTTTCTTAAAGCCTTTTTCATTTTTTCTACTGTACGCAAATTGAGACCGAGCGAAGCGAGTTCGAGATTTGAGAATCTGGACGATGTGATATACATCGTCCCATCCTGTATCTTTTAGCTGTTATTGAATGTAATGAATATGATGAAAATCATGGTTGATTTTTCTTTTTTTTCTTAGCGCAAAAGGTTACATTTTTCAGTAATTTAAAAATCAAAAAAGGGGAAGATATTGCCATTTCTACAAGAATAGATATTTCAAATAATGATCTTGTAAATTTATTTTTTAAGGAAAAAATATGATGCAAGACCAGAATGTTTTAGAACTTGATATTCAAAATCCGGATAATATTAATTCTGAATTCTCAACACATAATTCTTTTGAAGCTGCTCACGAAAAGGATTCTAAGCATTCAAAATCTGTTGAGAAAAATCAAAAAATATATAGCGTCAATGATTCTAAAAAATTTGAAGATATTCTTCTTCGTCATATAGAAAAAATGAATGAAAAGACGATCACACGCAATCAATTACTCACTCAGCATAAGCAGACTTTACTTCAACTTTTTGGCCTGGGTGCAACGACAAAAGAAGTACTGACGTTTCTAAAAGAAAACCATTTCACGGGTATTTCTGAGGAAAATTTAAAAGAGTTTTTAAAGAAGAAAAAATAAATTATGGTGTGAAGTAATCACTCAAAATTACTTCACACAAAGCAATTGATCCCACTTGAAGTAATTTTGAGTGAGTTGGTTACGTGACATAGTCCATGTTCTATTCGGTAACATACTTGCACCTAGAGCGAGCTTGGTTTTTCCAAACTTATGATGGATTTCATCAAGTGAATCCATCAAATTATTGCTTGCCCTCACTTGCTTCATATCTGTGAAAAGATCATAAATGTGGCTAGCTTTAGGCTCTAAACAAGTCAATATCACGCCGCACTTTTTGAAGCCCACATCTTTTTGATATAAGTCGTCTATCATTTTTGTGGCAATCTTACACAGTGTTAATACATTATCAGTTGGTTCTGGTAAAGTGAGTGCTGCAGACTTGCTGTAATAAGGTTTATGCGTGTCAAATGGATTGGATTGTACAAAACCAATCATGTAACCACACAATAGATTCTCACCTCTTAAGCGAGCTACCGCATCTTGGACATAGAGACTCATAGCCTCTTTTAGATCGTCAATATGATAAATCCTTTGGCCAAACGAACGACTTGCGACAATCTGCTTTCTAGGGGCTTGAGTATGTTCTAACTCGATACAAGAGACACCATGTAATTCAAGTAATGTTCTGTGCATAACAATGGAAAATTGATCCCTGATCATGAAAGGGGAGGCCATTACAAAATCCAGCACAGAATAAATATTAAGACTATTAAGCTTCTTTGAATGCTTCCTGCCTACACCCCAAATTCCACCTACCTCTATCGCTTTATATAAGCTTTCTGCAGAGCAGTAATCCATGGCAACCAAGTTACATACACCATTGAAGTGAGCATTCTTTTTGGCGATGTGATTTGCCATCTTGGCTTCAGTTTTCGTTCTGCCTAAACCAATACACACTGGTAAACCGAGCCAGGCAAAAACGCGCTGACGAATCATCTGAGCATAATCAGTTAAGTCATACTTCTCGACATAAGAAGTCAAATCTAAGAAGCATTCATCAATCGAATAGACCTCTTGCTCCTCAGGAGCTACAAAGTCTGAAAGAACTTTCATGAATCTGCGAGACATCTCTGCATATAAAGCATAGTTACTTGAGAGCACTTGGACTTGATGCTGCTCTACGATGTCTTTAATCTGAAAGAAGGGAACTCCCATCTTGATACCTAAGTCCTTGGCTTCCTGTGAACGTGCAACAGCACAACCATCATTGTTAGAGAGGACAATAACAGGTTTGTTATTCAGGTTTGGATTAAAGATACGTTCACAACTGACATAACAGTTGTTGATGTCTACTAAAGCAAGTACCTTGCTTTTACATGCCATATAATGAAACCAATAGAGTAGTTACTTACGTTTCCTGAACGGTTTGATGACGTAAGTCACTACCCCCCAAATCACCATCTCTTGGCCATCTCTAAGGTGTATATTAGAGCAATCAGGATTCTCAGCTTTAAGCCAGCGATAGTCACCTTCAATCATTAGGCGCTTAACAGTAAAGTCATTGTCGATCAGAGCGATAACAATGTCTTCATGTTTGGCTTCAAGACTACGATCAACGATAAGTTCATCATCAATTTCGATACCAGCATCTCTCATGGAAAGAGAGGCAACTTTTACAATGAATGTCGTTGCCTCATTGCTAATGAGATGTTCGTTCATATCTAATGTTTTGTCGACATAATCCTGGGCAGGAGAAGGGAAACCAGCAGCAACCTTCTCGGCTGCTAAAGGAATTTGCATATAAGTAGATGACTGTACAGGAGTGATGAAAGCGACATCATTGGAGCATTGGCTCTCTGCTTCGTTTAGATAATTTTTGATCTCTACGATCTTGGATATAGGCACTCTTACAGTTTTGGTAGGCTCATTATATTTAAGTTTTCTACCTGCGCCTTCTCTGATTCCCCCACGATGATTGTTCATAACTTATCCATAGTTTGAATTTGTGACAAAATCAAATAATAAACTTTACCTCATTCGGAAAACAATAAAATTTGGATAAACGGTTAATATAAAAGGTATAAATTATAAGAAATATATAAACTTATTGATTCAATTCTTCATCAGTGAGCTGCATACAAAGTAGCTCTGAATGAACATTAGATGGAGTTAGATCCTGTATTAAAGCAGCTTCTGAAGGAAACTTTGAAATTCTAGCATTATTTGTGTTTATGACTCTCATAAGCCCTTTTAATGCTTCTACTGGGTCTGAGTCAATATATGAAAGGGAGGGGTGTTCAAGACAATAACCTACATATTTAAGAGTTTCTTCGGACCACATTACCCTATAGCTATAATTTTTTCTGTTCAAAAGTAACTCCTAGAGATTTTTTATGAAATCACTAACTTTATAGAAATTTAGGTATCTTAATGCTGAAGATATTCTACAGTCTGGAGTACGGAAAGCAGTCCACTCATACTTTCCATCTGTTTTATAGGAACTCCTCCAGTTAATAAATTAGGCGAGTTGAGAAAATGGTGCATCCAATCGATATCACCACCATTCAGGCTATAAATAGCTTTGTAAATCCGAATTAAGATCAGTGCTATTTCTCCTTGTTGAGAACTCGGGTCTAACATTTGTAATTCAGATAAATCACTATCACCACCTTCTAGATGCAGAATTTTTATAAATTGCTCTGGCTTCAGCCCAAGCTGTTCAGCAGCTTTCCAAGCTGCTTTGGCTAAAACCTCAGATTTATTTATATGTTGTGAAAGTGGACTCATGAGCGTGTCCTCAATATAAGAAATAGTTCTTTTTACATTCTATGGAAAAATTAAAAAAGTATCCCGAAAAGTTTATTCTATCACGCAGTTTTAGTACTCCTAGATCGAAATGTTCTAGACGGCAAGCTAAATAAGAACAATAACATGATGAAGGTTATATAAAACCTAAATACTATATCTAGGCTTTATAAAGTGTATTAAATCTAGAAAATTCTTATTTTAAAAGCTGGATTAGTTACAGTTCAGGAATACTTACAAACTTTACTTACAAACTAATTTTAATCTGACGGTTAATGTTTGCTATATGGCTAACATTGAGTGTAAAATATACAAAGTTCGCTATATAGCGAATATCATTTTATGAAATCGGAAAAATAGTATGGCTTCTAGAAAAGAAATTGGAGAAAAAATAAAATTGGCTAGGAAAAAACTTGGCTATACACAAAAGACTGTATCAGAGAAATCTAGAGTTAATAAAACAACAATTTCTGAGATTGAAAACGGTCATTTCACTGGTTCATTTGATTTATTTGAAAAAGTACTTAGTTGTGTCGACTTACAGTTCGAAGTTGTGCCCAAAAAGCATACATTACCTCACTGGGATGAAATCGAGTTTTTATTTAGAGAAGATTGAATTAAAAAAATGGGAGATTAATTTCCATTATGAAACTCCATCTGCACAATTGATTCAAAATTTAAGTTGTCAGTTTAGTATTTGGTTAGCTGTCGTTGTGCCTTTCTCAATTGCGTGTGGAGTTTTAGCTTATATTTTTATCAGTCACTTCAAAACTTAAATATTTTAAAAAATGAAGTCGGCTTGTTAAATTTATCCTTGGGAAATTATTGTACACATGAGGTCAAGCATGCTTGACCTCATAAATATGAGTTTATTCTATTCTGGTTAAATCCTATGACACAATCAGGTCAGGCTATGATCCATTTGCTTTGCTAGGTCTACACAATGAGGATTGTGCGTCTTATGTTTAGCCGGGAGCAATTGAGCTAACTGTGTTTCAATATTTCGCTGTAGGGTTTGCTGATGTTGCTCGTTTAATCCAGATTGCCCTAACTGAATTTTAAGATGTTCAATTGCTTCACCATAGCTAATATCTTTTTGCTGAATAGAGTAGTAGTAACCATATAAGGCACCTTGACTTAAGTTCTGGTAAGGTAAGCCCTGCTGAATATTACAAGCAATTGATCCCAAGACGCGTTCTGAAGCGGCTAACTTTCGTAAAGGATCACGTGCTACACGTTCACACGGATCTTTGTAGGCATTGACACAAGAATTAATAAAGCTTTTTGCCAGATCATCAAGATCATTTTTGCGATGTGGTAGGGTAAGGGTAAGCCCAGCCTTCACTTCTTCAAGAAGCCCCTCCATAAACTCTCTCACTTTTGGGTCTGCCATAGCTAAACCAATCGTTTCGTAGCCGAGGCGTGTTGCGTACCAGGTAGTCATGGCATGAACACCATTCCATAACCTGTTTTTTATCAACTGAATTTCCTGAATATCATCCACCAACACCATCTGACGCATTTTGCCTAGCAAGGGACTGTTATTTTCTACGTAAATCGGCATGTCCACTTCTGCATGGAATAGAATCAAGTCCATGGTCTGCAAAATATGGCTGGGTTTAAAGTTACTGCACATCTCTTCGACATACATTGAAGCTAACCTTTCCTGTTCAGGATTCAAACGGGTAGCATCTTCAATATCAGCATGATCAAGGTCGTGATCGAGTTGGTATTGCTTAAAAATGTTGTACTTAATACGCAACTGACGGTAAAGGTTTTGGTCGGTCAATTTGGAAACCATTCGGTTAACGACCGTATCACAGAAATAATGCTGCTCTAAAATCTGCTCAGCAATGTCTGGAGCTGTAATTTCAACCAGAGCGCTATGCACATGTTCAAGCAATAAGTGTTTAGCACCGATTTTATTTAAGATAATGAGGACGGTTAAAGGATTCGTGAACTGTTCATTATTGGCAATATGACGGGCATATAAGCCTTGGGCAATTGTTCTGGCCTCAGTTGCAATCGCCTGTTCCGGCAAGCAAACAGCTATCATGCTTGAGGCAATATACATCTCCTGCATCTGTTCAATATTACCCGCATCAATGATATGCATATTTTCAATACGTTCATCATAGGAAAGCTGGCCATAACGAATACAGTAACTGCCAAAGGCATTCACTGCTGAACGATACAAGGAATTATGGGTTGAGGCATAGATTCGCTTTGGACGTGTATAGCCATCCCAGTGGGACAGGATCTGTGCCATGAAGCCACCGCCAATCGCACCAAATCCATGAATGCCAACGGTCAATTGATTCAGACTTTGTGGAAAAGACTCTTGAAGTGTTGGCATTTCCAAGTTTAGTGTATGTTGATCCAATTGATGCAGGCAGTCATACATACTTTCAAAAAAGTAATCTGTTTTGGCCAGCATGTTGGAATTAGGTTCCTTGATGTCTTGTAGCAAGATGGTAACCCCACCAGCATTATAGGCTGAAGTAATACCATTTTCCGAATCCTCGAACATTAAGCATTCTGATGTAGGTAAATTGAGTTTTTCAGCAGCGGAAAGAAAAATTTCCGGATGTGGTTTACCTTTCTGTACTTCATCACCACACACCAGTACATCAAAGAATTTATAAACGTTGGCATTGATCAGATATTCTTCAGCAATTAAGCGACGACTTGATGTCGCAACTGCCATGCGTAAACCAGATTTACGTAAACGTTCTAGTACCTGTACCAACCCTTTTTTAATGGGTACACCTAAACTTCTGACACTTTCGAGTTCAAGCTCATCAGCTCGTTGTCGGATCTCTGCATAAGGGATATCGTCCCCATACTGCTGTTTGGCTAGTTGATGTGCACTACTTGCACTGAGTCCCAGACAAGCCATTAAATAAGCATCACTAAATGAAACACCGATCAATTCCTGAGATGCTTGCTTCAAGGTTTGAAAACGTAAACGTTCAGTATCAAACATGGTTCCATCCATGTCGAAAATTGCCCCATGAATAATATCATTATTAAATTTAAGCACTTATAATCCCTCTTACTGTAACACTACAATCTGACAAATCATAAGGAGAACTGATAACTTGATGAAACGATTATAAGAAATGAAACATTTATGTTTATTAATTAATCAATCGCAGGAGATATTAAGACTTTTTTGTAATTTTGAGTAAAGTTAGTTTTCTGGAATGTTTCATTTTCTCACTCTAAGGTAATCACGAGGACCAAAAATCGACTGAGATTAAAGGTCTTTCCACAGATGGATAAAAAGTAGGATGTTAAATTGACCAACACCTCTAATAAACACAACTCCTCCTTTAATTATACAAGTAGATTAAGACGTGCACGCCATCGCTTTAGTCTGCTGGCAGATAAGGCAGAAGATGATGAAATCGAGCGTCGTATTCGTGATGGGATTGAGCTATCAGGAGCCATTCCCTGGATTTTAATATTCGCTATTTTTATTGCATCAGTCGGATTAAATATCAATTCAACAGCCGTGGTTATTGGCGCAATGCTAATTTCTCCACTTATGGGACCGATCATGGGGGTGGGGCTGGGTGTAGCAGTTTATGACTTTAAACTGGTAAAACGGGCACTCTTCAACCTAGGTATTGCAACACTGATCAGCTTGGTCGTATCCACTCTATATTTCTCGATATCACCCCTCGATAATGCACAATCTGAACTTTTATCACGAACTAGCCCAACCGTTTGGGATGTGCTCATCGCATTATTTGGTGGATTGGCAGGAATCATTGGGATCACTCGAGAAGAAAAATCAAATGTTATTCCAGGGGTGGCGATTGCTACAGCATTGATGCCACCTGTCTGTACTGCTGGATTTGGTATTGCAACTGGACAGTGGAGCTTTGTTGGTGGTGCACTGTATTTATATACCATCAATTGTGTGTTCATCAGTTTGGCAACTATTATCGGTATCCGGATTTTAAGGTTAAAGCCACATAGTTTTGCTGACGAAAAAGTAGAAAGATGTGTAAAAATATCTTTGCTGATGATCGCAATGGTGACCGCAATTCCAAGTGCCTATCTGGCGACTAAATTAGTTAATGAAGAAGTTTTTAAATCAACTGCCAACAAATTCATTACACAAGAATTTACCTTTAAAGAAACACAAGTCGCCAGTTCAAAAATTGATAGCAAGACACGGACCATTGAGTTGGCTTTAGTCGGTTTGCCCTTAAGTCAGGCGACGTTGCAGAATATTGAAAGGAGACTTGCTGTTGCAAATCTCGAAGGAACTAAAATTATTGTGCATCAAACCAATGATGATAAGGTTGATGTGACTGCCTTAAAATCTGGGGTATTGAGTGATTTGTATCTGAATGGACAAGAAGCCCTGCGCCAAAAGGATGAACAGGTAAAACAATTACAGCAAGAATTAAGGGTGAAAAATGCTTTATTTGCCAATGCAAATGATGTTTTTGCAGAGCTACGTGCACAGCATCCCACTGTAAGCTCTATTTTTCTAGGACAAGGCATTGATTTACCGACTGATCCCAATCAAAAGCAAATACTGCAACTTAGTGTGAGAACATCTGAACCACTATCGAGTGAAGATCAAATTCGCATTGAAAATTGGTTCAAGGTTAGAATGAAGACGGATGCTGTACTATTAAATTTTTTGGTAAATCAAGATATTGTTAATCAAAAAGATAGCAGTTCAAACTAATACTTGTTAATTTGAACTGCTATGTAGATTGTTTAATTACGGACTACATTTAAAAAATACAAGTGGCGTTCGTATTGATCAATAATGTCCTGGAGTAAATCTTCTTGTGTCCATTCCATGACATTGTAGTTTTTCCCCCCTTCTTTTAGAAAAACTTCCGCTTTGTAATATTTCTGAGAGAGGCTACTTTCGTCATCGAGCATAAAACTCGGAGCTCGTGTTTCAGTAGCCACGACTTGATAGATGAAGTTGATTTCATCTTGATGATCTACTTTCAGTAATAGCCCCCCATCAACCTCACGGATTGAAACATCCAGATTCCGGCGCTGAAATTCATGTTTTATGTTCTGAAAAGCCTGATGAACATTCTGATGAATATAGGCCGTTACTTCGGCTTTAGAATGTGGGTAATGCATAATTAAACCTAGACGCTGTTGCCAGCTTCTTGGGTTTTGTATAGCTCGTGGTGTGATCCTAGCACTTTGTAGGGCCTGTACTTTTAAGACATCTAAACGTAGTGCCTTGATTAACCCCCAGCACAATAACAGCATAATGAAAGTAAAAGGCAAGGCACTCATGATCACTGCAGATTGCAAGGCACTTAAACCACCAACGATCAGCAAGATAATAGAAAGAACAGCAATCACAGCTGTCCAGAACAAACGTTGCCAAACAGGGGAGTGCTCCGTTTTAGCCGTAAGGTAATCTGTGATCAAGGCTCCTGAATCAGCCGAAGTAACAAAAAACAGGAAGATCAGGAGGGTAGCAACCAGACTGGATACACTAGAGAGAGGTAAAGTCTTTAAAAATTCGAATAAGGCAACAGAAGAATCTTTTTCTACAGCCAATACTAGACTGGAATGATTTCCAAACAGAATGCTAAATAATGCAGCGTTCCCCATAAAACCCATCCAAACCAATGTAAATCCAGTCGGAATCAATAACACGCCTACAATAAATTCACGGATTGAACGGCCACGAGATACGCGGGCAATAAACATACCGACAAAAGGTGACCAGGAAATCCACCAAGCCCAGTACATGATCGTCCAACCTCCAATCCAGCCAGTTGGCTGATAGGCGTAAAGATTGAAAGTCATCACAAATAAATTGGAAACATACTGTCCAATATTCTGGATCGTGGTCTGTAAAATATAAATGGTTGAACTGGCGAAGAAGACGAAGAGGAGTAATATCACTGCCAAAATGATATTGAGCTCCGATAACCGTTTAATTCCTTTATCCAGCCCTAAAAAAACTGAAAAGGATGCAAGGATACTGACCACAACAATCAAAAGAATTTGAGTCTGCAAACTGTTCTGCAAACCGAATAAGTAGTTCAAGCCCGAACTGATCTGGGTGACTCCAAATCCTAATGTCGTCGCAATACCAAAAATGGTACCAATCGTTGCAAAGGTATCAATCCCATCTCCAATCGGTCCATAAATACGTTTGCCAATGATCGGATATAGACCTGAGCGAACTTTTAAAGGTAAGTTATGTCTGAATGAGAAATATGCCAGACTTAAACCTACCAAGGCATAAATTGCCCAAGCATGTAAGCCCCAATGGAAAAACGTAATTCTCATCGCCTGTTGCGCTGATTGAATGGTTTCGGGCGTTCCGGTTGGTGGGCTGACATAGTGCATGACAGGCTCCGCAATCCCAAAAAACATTAGACCAATGCCCATCCCCGCAGTAAAAAGCATGGCAAACCAGGAGCTGTTTTTATATTCAGGTTCACTGTGATCGGGGCCAAGTTTGATTTGCCCTATTTTCGATAAGGCAATACACGCGAGTACGATCAAAAATATTGCGACAGACAACACATAGAACCAGCTAAATGAATGGGTAATCCATTGATTTAGCTGCTGTGTAATCAGATCAAATGCTGCGGGCGTAAAAATCACAAATGTCAAAAAAACAGAAATGAGTGCAACGGTACTCAAAAAAACATTTGGATTGACATTATCAAACCAGGATTCGTTTTTCGAAGGCATAATTCCCCCCATATTTTGTATTGGAACAAAGCTCCAAAAGAAGAAAAATTATTAGATGAGCTACTTATTTAAAAGAAAGCAGCTCTCATGTTTAACTATCTATTTGATGTAAAGAACTAAACGGATTAGGTGCTAGAACTTCATTTAGTACTTCAGAATTGTTAGAGGATGGAGATTGCTGAGCTTCACAATATAATGCCTTAGTTATATTCAAGCCTTTCTGAAGTCGTGATTGCCAATTGCCTGAAGTCTGTACCGGAAGGTGCTTGATACAGTTTTAAGCCAAACTCAGGAATAATCGCAATTAAATGATCAAAAATATCTGACTGGATATTTTCATACTCCTTCCAGAGCGCGGTTTGAGTGAAGGCATAAATTTCTAAAGGTAAACCTTCGCTAGTCGGTTGTAACTGGCGAATAATCAACGCTTCTGTATTGTTTATGCTTGGGTGTTGTTTCAAGTAAAACTCAATATAAGCACGGAAAGTACCCAGATTGGTTAAACGACGGTGGTTATATTGAGACTGATTGACTAACTGCTGATTGGACTGTTCAAGTTCCTCATTTTTACTATTGAGATAGTGATCTAGTAATAAGAAATTTTTCAGCTTGTCTTGTTCTTGAGACGTCATAAAATGCACGGAGCTTTGATCGATCAGCAATAAACGTTTAATCCGTCTTACCCCCGCATCCTGCATGCCTCGCCAGTTTTTAAAGGTATCAGTAATCAGTTTGTTGGTTGGAATCGTGGTGAGTGTTTTGTCCCAGTTTTGTACTGTGACCGTATGCAAGGAGATATCAATGACATCACCATCTGCATTTAGTGATGGCATTTCAATCCAATCACCAATACGCACCATGTCATACGAAGAAATTTGTACAGATGCGACTAAAGACAAGATGGTATTTTGAAACACCAGCATCAATACGGCTGCCATTGCTCCAAAACCTGCCAGTAAAGTAAACACATCTTTATCTAGGAACGTGCCAATAATCATCAGGACACAGACCACATAAATAATCAGTTTTACTAACTGCAGGTATCCTTTAATAGGTTTGTTTCTAGATTTAGGATTACGCTGATAAATCAGGTTAAAAATATTGAGAAATTCTGATATTGCCAGTGCAATAGTCAAGAATATAAAAGCCTGTGTGCCCATTTGCACAAAATTTTCAACTTTATCTGACAGGTGAGGAACTGTAGAAATCCCATTCATGATCACCAGTGCAGGTACAATATTCGCTATACGCTGTATTACACTATATTGGGTAACGATGTCGTTATTGCCAAAGCCTGTTTTCGAAATAAGCTTGCGTATGCCACGTACAATGACTTGTTTGGAAAAAAAATTAGCGAGGATTGCCAAAAAAATCACAATACTGAAGGAGGAAACCATCTCTAACCAGGGGTATTGATTAGACCATTCTTGAAGATTTTGAATAAAGTTAAATTGTTGCAAAAGATACTCTCTTTAAGGTTTTAAATATTTAATTTACTGAGTAAAGGACATATCGCTTGATCTGCGAATCCCTCACACTCGACCTGTAAAGATGATGTAGTGTATCTGGCAGTGTTCTATTTTTAATTTAAAGTAACGCTTCTTCTACATTCTAAAATTTTGTTACATATTCTGGTTTTTAACTTAATCTACAAAATCCTTAAATTTATTAGTATCGATTCAATAGAATTTCAATATTCCAAGTTTATGAATATAAATATAAAAAAGCCCAACTAAGAATAGATGGGCTTTTAGAAACAGCATGTGGTTTTTGAATTAAAACTAATTATCTTTATTTAAGAAATTCTACCTATGAATAGAATTTCCTAACCTTAAATCTTGGCATGTGTCCCATATTTATCAATCATGATAGAACTTGCTTCATTTAAACTACGCACAGTAACCTTAATCCCGTTTTTCTGGAATTTGCAGACAACAGAGTCAAGCATCGCAACAGACGTCACATCCCAAATATGAGAGTGCGTCAGATCAATAATGACCTCCTTAACGTTCTCTTTAAAGTCAAAACCTTGCATGAATTTTTCAGAAGAACTAAAGAAGATCTGACCTCTCAAATCATATAAACGGGCTGTTCCTTCAAAAGATGCTGTTACCTGGATATCATTTTCAAGTTTATTCGCCAAGAACAAGGCTGAAAGCAATACGCCCGTTAATACACCTAGAGCCAGGTTATGCGTAGCAACAACTACAATTACGGTCGCAATCATGACGATATTACTGCTCTTAGGATTATCTTTTAACTGAGTGACAGAACTCCATTCAAAGGTACTGATCGAGACCATGATCATCACCGCTACCAATGCAGCCATTGGAATCACTTTGAGCCAGTCACTAATAAATACAACCAGAATAAGAAGAAAAATACCCGCAGAGAATGTTGATAAGCGTGTAAGGCCGCCTGATTTTACGTTAATCATAGATTGACCAA
>NZ_SJOC01000022.1:0-28090 GCF_004331195.1 Acinetobacter sp. ANC 4216
GCTGATCTTAATTTTTGCCCAGAGTGGTGCAGTTTAGCCAGACGTTCAAAATCTTGTCTTAAAATGGGTTTGAGTAATTGATGAAATACGGTATTCTGATGTGACAAAACCTGAGTCCTTTATAGTTAAAGTGTTTGTTTGCACTCATATTTTAACTATTTAGACTCAGGTTTTTTTATTTAAAGCAAACTATGGGACAGTAGTGCCTTCGGGTGCTTTTTTACTTTTATTTGCCTTATCCGCTGTTAATTATGAATAAATTTGGCAGAAAAAAACACACACCTTTAACACGCCATTCATCTTCAATGCCAGGCCTTGTTCTATTCTTATTTCAAGAGATAACAAAAGCTTTCCACTGGAGTTTACCATGAAATTTAATTCAGTTTTATTTGCTACAGTCATTGCTACTTCTGCTATTGCGACCACAAGCACTTATGCAGGCAATACGACCAATGTCGCTTTAACTTCTGCACTTGGTAGTGTTGTAGGAACGGCGGTAGGTAAACAAATGGGCGGTAACACTGGTGCAATGATTGGTTCTGTCATTGGTGGTGCGGGCGGTGCTGCGGTTTCAGCAAATAAACGTGACCGTACTGGCGCTGCAATCGGGGCTGGTTTAGGTGGTGTAGGCGGTTATACTCTCGGTAAAAACATGGGTGGTTCTACGGGTGGCTATATCGGTTCTGCCTTAGGTGCTGCAGGTGGATCGGTACTGGGTAAAAAAGTTTCAGAAGACCGCCGTTATGATGACCGTTATGACCGCCGTTATAATAGCTATGACAACCGTCGTTACAGTCGTCGTTAATTCGCCATGAATGATCGGACTCTTTAAAGCACCTTCGGGTGCTTTTTATTATTCATCATGGTAATTCATATTAATTATGAACAAATCTGGAAGATAAAAAATACAAATAATCAACAACTCATCCATTTTCATTTCTAAATCTTTGCTTACATTTAACTCAAGAAATAACAAAAGCCTCCAAAAGGAGTTTTGCCATGAAATTTAATTCCATCATTCTCGCTGCTGTAGTGACTTCATCTGCTTTAACCATGACTACAGCCTATGCAGGCAATACAACAAATACGGCCTTAACTTCTGCCCTAGGCGGTGTTGTAGGTGCCGCAGTGGGTAAACAAATGGGTGGTACCACTGGCGCAATGATCGGTTCTGCAATTGGTGGTGGTGCAGGCGCAGGTGTGGCTGCCAACAAACGTGACCGTACGGGTGCCGTAATTGGCGGAGCTTTGGGCGGTGCTGGCGGTTATACCGTAGGTAAAAATATGGGTGGTACCAACGGCGGCTATATCGGTGCCGGATTAGGTTCTGCCGGTGGTGCAGTACTGGGTAAAAAGGTAAGCGAAGACCGTCGCTACGATGACCGTTATGATCGTGATGAGCGTCGTTATAATGATCGCTATGATCGCCGTTATGACAGCTACCGTTACAGTGACCGCCACGACAATGGCCGTCACTTAGGATGGTACAAAAACGGTAAACGTTAATTCATCGCGATATCAATTGACATTAAAGCACCTTCGGGTGCTTTTTTCATACTTGCACTTCACATACACATATTTACACAACATTTATATCGAAAAAAAACGATATACAAATCCGGTCAGGCAACGTATGCTTTTCTTTGCCTTGATATCAGAGAAAACAAATGCGTTCTTTAAAAGATACCCAATTTTCAATTCTCGAACTTGCTCCTGTTCGGGATGATAAAAGCATTCAATTTTCACTCCATCATGCATTGGCACTGGCACAAAAAGCGGAACAGTTAGGTTATCGCCGCTTGTGGCTGGCAGAACATCATAATATGGATGGTATTGCCAGTTCAGCCACTGCCGTATTACTGGGTTATATCCTTGCCAATACCCACACTTTAACGGTGGGTTCAGGCGGCATCATGTTACCGAACCACGCACCTCTGGTGGTTGCAGAACAATTTGGTACCTTGGCTACCCTTTATCCGAATCGTGTTGAACTCGGTCTGGGACGTGCGCCAGGTACCGACCAGGTCACCATGCGTGCCTTGCGTCGTGGTCGCCAGGAAACTGAAGACCAGTTTCCGCAAGATGTGCTGGAAATTCTGCAATATTTTAAAGCACCTGTTCCACATCAACGTATCGTTGCCACGCCTGGACAGAATACGCATGTTCCCGTCTGGTTACTCGGTTCAAGCTTATTCAGTGCACAGCTGGCTGCAAAATTGGGACTTCCCTATTCTTTTGCGTCACATTTTGCACCGCGTATGCTGGATCAGGCTATCAAGCTTTATCGGGAAAACTTTGAACCCTCTGAATATCTGGATCGACCTTATGTTTCCATGGGTGTTCCTACGGTGGTGGCCCAAACAGATGAAGAAGCTGAATATCTGGCAACCAGTGCCTACCAGCGTGTTTTGGGCTTAATGCGCGGACAAAGCCTGAAACTGAAAGCACCAGTTAAAACCATGGAAGGACTTTGGTCACCCGCAGAAAAAATGTCGGTCGATAATTTCTATGCCATGGCACAAATTGGCTCTCCTGAAACGGTCAAAGCCGGTTTAGAAAAGCTGTTAGAGAAATATAATGTAGATGAATTTATCTTTACCTGTGACATCTATGACACAGATAAAAGAATTGAAAACTTTGAATTATTGATGAATATTAAAAATTCTTAATACTTTCTTAGATGAGCATTTAAAATAGCATCTTATTGAGGTGCTATTTTTATCTCCACTGCCCATTCTGTTTATCATTTACTCGGCTTTTGCCGACAAGATAAAACTGCACTTACGCGCTTGGTTCGCATAGACATCATTATATAAAGACAATACATTTTAATGATAAGATCTGGCCCCTAATGATACGTCTTTATTTTTATTATCAAATAGTTGAACAAATTAACTCAATAAATCAGCAGCGTAAATAATTAACAAAAATGCTCATATTATTTTAAGCACTTAGGCAAATTACATTGCCAGTCTTTCTCATACACTTGTAGCGAAATAATGATTTTACAGGTGTGCAGGATGGCTTCAATCGACTTGGAAAAAATGCTGGATAAAGTCAAAAATACCCAATGGACTTTATCTGATATTGACTGGGATGCCCCAGGAAAGGAATTGATCACCGCTGAACAATGGCCAAATCTTAAAGAATTTATGGCCGATTTAATGTGGATTGAGCATGTCGGTGCACGCGCATTTGCAGCAATGTCAAAAAAGGCGCCCAATCTTGTATTGGCAGAAATGTATGCCATTTTTCATGCTGAAGAACAACGGCATGCCAACGCAGAAATGGCACTCATGAAACGCCGGGACATGCTCGAACATGACATACCCAAGCCCAATAAAAATCTGCGTCTGATTATTCAATGGCTAGATCGCTATGCAGATGATATGCCCTTCTATATCTTGGGTGCCGTCATTCCAATGCTGGAAGTTGCCCTGGATGGCGCTTTATGTACTTTTTTGCTGGACAGCGTCGATGATCCGGTTTGTCACCAGGCATTTAAATTGATCAATGGCGATGAAGCACGTCATCTTGGTGTGGGTTTTAGTGTCATGGAAGCCCAAGGCTATAAT
Organism: Acinetobacter sp. ANC 4216; assembly: GCF_004331195.1. Taxonomy (NCBI): domain Bacteria; kingdom Pseudomonadati; phylum Pseudomonadota; class Gammaproteobacteria; order Moraxellales; family Moraxellaceae; genus Acinetobacter; species Acinetobacter sp. ANC 4216. The sequence goes on from NZ_SJOC01000022.1 coordinate 3,576, forward strand.
AAAACCTTGATTCAACTTGCCCAGATGGCTGCCCGAGCCATAGACCCTCGCATACTGCTCGGTATTTTGGCTTATTTACCGCTCATCAATAAAATGCGTGACAATGTGATCAAACTCGGGCTTGCAGAAGAAAAACTCTATGCCGCAATGAGCAAATTTTCCAGAATTGGCGGCCGAACTGCTGCGGGTCGCCGTAATCCCTGGTATCAGATTATCCAGTTCCATGCCTACAAGGTAATCGACCGCAAACAGAAATGGTTTCATATTCCTGTTGATGCCATGGTGACGATGACTGACAAGATTCCAGAAAAATCTTTACCTAAAGTTCCATCTTGGATATACCAGTTAACTACAGAACCAACTGCAACAAAGTAAAAAATAAGAAAGGATATAAAAATGGTTAACAAGAAAAAGAATCCACAGGATGGGTTCTTTCAGAATTCACCCGATTTTTTTCAGAAATTTCAGGGAAAAATCGTCGCTTCTGAAGATATTAAAAACTTTGATTTTACAGATTTAAATGTGGCTGTGGTTGGGGGCAATCAAATGACAGTCATGCACCTGGAACAGATCTGTAATACTGCAAAATTTGTAAAAGTATTTCAAATTACGCCACTTTTTATCTTGCCTCAAACTGAAAAAGGCATTCACAAACTGCTTTCGCATCCTTTAATTATTAAAAATCGCCGCTTATTTAATACCCGCATCAAATCTTTACTGGCTATTCGCTATCTGGAGTCGCAAGTTCAGGATACCTGGTTAAAACGCCAGCTGATGCCCAACTCAGCATCTGGGAACAAGGTTTTTCTGAAATCGGATCGTTATTACACTGCGCTGCAACGGGATAATTGCAAGCTGATTACCTGGCCTGTGGTAAAAATCACTGAACATGCTGTACAAAGCATGGAAGGTGTTGAACATCTAGTGGATGTCATCATTACTACCTATTGAGGGTGGCAATATAAAAAGAGGCATATCAGCCTCTTTTCATTCTGTTTATTTTACTATGCCAATGTATTGATAATGATTTTTAGTCTTTTGATAACGCAAATAACTGGATGTTAATTCACCAGATGGCTTAATGACTAAAATATCAATATTTTTAAGATCATTCGCAACACGAATATAGTGCCGGTTCATATCGAAAGGCTGAATATGCTTCGGATAATAATTGCAGTCATAATCGACATCGATATGGTTCATGGTTTGAGTTCTGGTTTTAAACACATCGGCAGCTTGATATTTCGCATTTCTAATTTGTGCCGCCTGAATATCGTATGCACCTACACAACTGCTGCCAATGTAGGTACTTGAAATAAAATAAGTGAGGACTTTATTCAGCTCGGTTTGCTGAATGGATCGTATAAATCCTCCATTATTGACTGCCTGAGTAACGACTTTATTGCCCTGTTTAAACTGCACGTAGGATTCAAATTCACGCATCGTACCGCCAGATGAAATATCAAATGTATAAAATTTCAGCTTTCGGTCAGGGCTATAATTCACAAAAATCATGTTTTTGCTGGTTAATTTTTTAAAATCATAAGTAAAACTTTGCGGATTCTGTTCAATAAATGCAGCCATTTTCGAAGCCACTTCCTGATTCACAGCCTCCATTTCATAGCGATCAGTTAAACGGATTTGATCATATCGCTTGACCATTTGGGTTTCAAAATCAGCCACAGATTCCGCCAAAGCATGAGTATTGATCAGACTGAATACAATAAAACCAAGAGCAATTTTATTTATTTTTAATAGTTTATTCATATAATTAAGCTCTTTATTTTCGATTATAAAAAATGGAGTTAAATTGGTATTTAACTCCATTTTCAAATTAGCCAATACGACGTTTTAAACCTGTCATCTGTAAGACACGGGTTGAAATTTCTTCAATCGACATTTCAGAAACGTTCAGATATTTAATCCCTTCTGAAATATAAATGCCTTCTACGGCACGCAATTCCATTTGGCATTGATTAAAACTTGCATAACGGCTATTGGCTTTACGTTCGCTCCGAATCGCTACAAGTCGGTCTGCATCAATCATCAAGCCAAACAGCTTATGCTTGTGTGCCTTTAATACTGCAGGTAAACGGTTATCATCCAGGTCTTCTTCGGTCAGCGGATAATTTGCCACACGAATTCCAAACTGTAATGACAGATAAATTGAAGTCGGTGTTTTACCAGAACGGGAAACCCCAATCAGGATCAGATCGGCCTTGTCATAATGACGCGTGCGTGCGCCATCATCGTTATCCAAGGCAAAATGTACCGCATCAATACGTGCTTTATAAGACTCAGAATCGGTCACGGCATGGGTTTGTCCGACTAAAGTCGTAGGCGCAGTACCCAAAACTTCCGACAATTTACCAATAAGACCTTCAAAAACATCAAGATTTACTGCATTTGCGGTATTGATAATATCACGCACATACGGGTCTACTAGGGTATCAAACACCAAAGGTTGTTGCCCGTCCTGATCGGCACGCTGGTTGATTTCAGCCACCACATTCATCGCAGCTTCTTCTGAGGTGATATAAGGAATAATATGAATGTCAAAATCTACATGAGGAAACTGTGCTAACAGTGAATGTCCAAGAGTTTCAGCAGTAATTGCAGTCCCATCGGAGATAAAAAACACACTGCGCTTAATCTGTTTACCTTCTGACATTAAAATTCTCCTTAAATATTTGTCTAAGTGCTGTAAAATCTTTATAGTAAACCGATCTTACATGAGTGTCGCCGAGTAAATCAAAAAGCTGGGCGATTTGTTATAATTTCATGCCAAGATAGTGATTAATACTGCATAAGTGGAGTAACAACTTTGGAAGCGCGCGTAATTGGTCTAGAAAAATTAGGGAAACACGACGTTGAACTCGTTGGTGGGAAAAACTCATCACTGGGTGAAATGATCAGCCATTTGTCTAATGCTGGTGTATCAGTACCGGGTGGTTTTGCAACCACAGCTGCTGCGTATCGTGAATTCCTCGAGCAAAGTGGCCTAAACGCTAAAATCAACGCCGAGCTTGCAGCGCTTAATGTTGATGACGTAAAAGCTCTGGCAGAAACAGGCGCAAAAATCCGTCAATGGATTGTCGAAACTCCGCTTACAGCAGAACTCGAAAAGGAAATTCGCGAATCTTTCGCTGCTCTTTCAAACGGCAACCCTGACATCGCGGTTGCCGTTCGTTCATCTGCAACAGCAGAAGACTTACCAGATGCATCATTTGCAGGACAACAAGAAACCTTCCTGAACATCCGTGGCATCGACAACGTTCTTGTCGCCATTAAGGAAGTATTTGCTTCACTTTATAACGACCGCGCAATTTCTTACCGTGTACACCAAAACTTTGCTCACGACATCGTAGCGTTGTCAGCTGGCGTGCAACGCATGGTCCGCTCTGAAACTGGTGCAGCTGGTGTAATGTTCACACTGGACACAGAATCTGGTTTCCGTGATGCAGTGTTTATTACCGCTTCTTATGGCTTGGGTGAAATGGTCGTTCAAGGTGCAGTTAACCCTGACGAATTCTATATTTCCAAACCGCTTCTTAAAAACGGCAAACATTCTATCCTGCGCCGCAACCTGGGCTCTAAACACCAAAAAATGATTTATGGTGAAGAAGGTGCAGCAGGCAAATCTGTCGTTGTTGTCGATGTTGAAAAACAAGAGCGTCAACAATTTGCTTTAAATGATCATGAACTGCAAGAACTTGCAAAACAGGCTTTGATCATTGAAGAACATTACGGTGCTCCAATGGACATTGAATGGGCCAAAGATGGTGATGACGGTCAGCTTTATATCGTTCAGGCACGTCCAGAAACCGTAAAAAGCCGTGAAAATGTCGGCACTATGGAACGCTACCTGTTAAAACAAAAAGGGACTGTAGTCTGTGAAGGCCGTTCAATCGGTCAACGTATCGGTTCTGGTAAAGTCCGCATCGTCACTTCGATTAAAGAAATGGACAAAGTACAAGACGGTGACGTGCTTGTATCTGACATGACTGACCCGGATTGGGAACCAGTGATGAAACGTGCTGCTGCTATTGTCACCAACCGTGGTGGTCGTACTTGTCACGCTGCCATCATTGCACGTGAACTTGGTGTTCCAGCGATTGTAGGTTGTGGTAATGCAACTGAAGTTCTCACCGATGGTCAAGAAGTAACTGTTTCTTGTGCTGAAGGTGACACAGGCTTTATCTATGAAGGTGCTTTAGATTTCGAAGTTCAACGTAACTCTATCGAATCTATGCCTGCGCTTCCATTTAAAGTCATGATGAACGTAGGTAACCCTGACCGTGCATTTGATTTTGCGCAAATTCCAAACGCAGGTATTGGTCTGGCACGTCTTGAATTCATCATCAACCGTATGATTGGCGTGCATCCTAAAGCATTACTCAACATTGACAGCCTTCCACGCGAAACTCGCGCTGCTGTAATGGCACGTACTGCAGGTTATGCTTCTCCAATCGAATTCTATGTCGAGAAACTGGTTGAAGGTATTTCTACCCTTGCTGCTGCATTCGCTGACAAACCAGTCATCGTGCGTATGTCTGACTTTAAGTCAAACGAATATGCCAACCTGATCGGTGGTAAGTTATATGAGCCGGAAGAAGAAAACCCAATGCTTGGTTTCCGTGGTGCAAGCCGCTACGTTTCTGACAACTTCCGTGACTGCTTCGAACTTGAATGCCGTGCATTGAAAAAAGTTCGTGACGAAATGGGCTTAACCAACATTCAAATCATGATTCCATTCGTACGTACAGTAAACGAAGCGAAACGTGTCATTGAATTATTGGCATTGAATGGTCTGAAACGTGGCGAGAATGGTCTGAAAGTGATCATGATGTGCGAATTGCCAACCAATGCATTGTTAGCGGAACAGTTCCTTGAGCACTTCGATGGTTTCTCTATCGGTTCTAACGACCTGACTCAGTTAACATTGGGTCTAGACCGTGACTCTGGTATCGTTTCTCACCTGTTTGATGAACGTGACCCAGCGGTTAAAGCGCTTCTTTCTATGGCGATTCATGCATGCCGTAAAGCAGGCAAATATGTAGGTATTTGTGGTCAAGGTCCTTCTGATCACCCTGACCTGGCTAAATGGTTGATGGAACAAGGTATTGAGTCTGTTTCTTTAAACCCGGACTCCGTTTTAGACACTTGGTTCTTCCTTGCAGAAGAAAAAGCTCAACAAGCGTAATAAAACATGTTAAAAAAGACCCATTCGTGGGTCTTTTTTTTCTTCTGCGATTTTTTGTATTTTAGATTTATTTTGAGAATTGAGTTTTATGCAAATTTACTTGGCGAGAAATAATCAACAAGCCGGTCCTTACACCTTAGAGCAGCTTAATCAAATGCTCGCTAGCCAACAAGTGCTGCTAACAGATTTGGCCTGGCATCAAGGTATGACCGAATGGAAGGCTTTAGGTGAATTAACCCAAGGTAAACTTGTATATACACCTGAAGGCTATATCGCACCTGCGGCTTTTCCAGAACCTAGCCCTGTACAGAATTCAGCTATTCGTAAAGTTCAGGTGGAAAAAAAAGCAACTGCCCGACAGGAGTTGGCTGCAATTCCAACCCGTATTTTGGCAAAAATCATTGACTTGCTACTCTGGCTACCTGCAGCCGCAATTCCGTCATTTTTCCTAAAACCGGAGCAATTTAACCAGTTATCCGAGATTCAGCAAAAAATGCAATCGGCCGAGACTTCCACTCAAGCCATGCAATTGCAACAGGAATTATTTACCCTTATACCTTCTGAAGCCTGGCAGACCATGTTTATTTACCTCATTATTATGCTAGGTATACAGGCATTTATGTTGGCAAAATCCGGGCAAAGCATCGGTAAAAAACTGACCAAAATTAAAATTGTAGATGCCGATAATGGTGAAAAAGTCAGCCTGATGCGTGCTTTCACTTTACGTAGCTTTATTTTTATCGTTTTAAATTTGCTATTTATGCCATTTATTACAATTATTGATCATGTTTTTGCACTGGGCGAAAAGCGCCAGACCTTACATGATAAGTTAGCCAAAACCAAAGTGGTTAAACAATAAGCATATAATTAGACAGGGATTGTTTTTATATCCCTGTTTTTCCGCAGAATATTGATATTAAAATAAAATTCATATAATAAAAGCTTAATTCCGAGTAAAAAAATCAGTTTTTATAACAGATATTTAAAGCCACTTTACATATAGCTTAGTTTGTCGATATCAGGCATAATGCCCTACAACGTAGCGGTGCCTCATGATTGGGAAGGCTTTACTGTGCTTGGATTTTCTAAGTGAAAAATAAACATTTCCAATCATGCGACACTTTAATCGCTATCCCATATTAAATTAGGGAATGGGACTCTTCACCGAGGTTGTAAAATGAGACAAACAATTTTAGCTGTATTGTCTTTATCTGCGATGGCTGCACTCTTGACTGGGTGTGGTGGTGATTTAGTACTTCTGAACTCCAAAGGTCCAGTTGCTGAAGGTCAATCAAACCTCATGTTGACTGCGATTTACTTAATGCTATTGGTGGTTATTCCATCAGCGATTATGGCATTATGGTTCGGATGGAAATATCGCGCGTCGAATAAAGATGCAGACTATAAACCTACATGGGCACACTCTACTGCAATTGAAATTGTAGTCTGGGGTATTCCTGTTATTATTATTGGTATTTTAGCTTGGTTAACTTGGTGGGGTTCCCACAAGTATGACCCATACCGTCCGCTAGAATCAGATAAAGCACCTTTAAACGTTCAGGTTATTGCTGAACAGTTTAAATGGATTTTTATCTATCCAGAACAAAACATTGCGACTGTTAACGAAATTCGTTTCCCAGAAAAAACTCCGGTTAGCCTGCGTTTAACTTCTAACTTCACAATGAACTCGTTCTTTATCCCTGCATTGTCTGGTCAGATTTATGCTATGGCGGGTATGCAAACTCACCTGAACTTCTTGGCAAATGAAACCAGTCCTGCTGAAGGCTACCGCGGTTTCTCTTCTAACTATTCAGGTTATGGTTTCTCGCAAATGCGTTTCCGTGCACACTCTGTGACTGATGCTCAGTTTGCTGAATGGGTGGCTGCAGTTAAAGCTGGTAATGGTAATACCATTAATCCTCAAGCTGTTCAAAAAACAGTTTTAGACCAGGCTGAATTTGCAACCCTACGTGACGGTAACCGTTCTAAGTACCAAATCGAAGCAATCGTTGCGAATGCCCAAACTCCTGAAGAGAAGGCTGCTGCTGAAGCGTTGAAGCCTTATCCGACTAAGCCACATCCAGTGACTTATTATTCTTCAGTAGAACCTAAACTGTTCGAATCTGTGATTAACAAATACATGAGTAATTACCACGGTGCTGATCACTCGGCAACTGCTGGTCATGAAGCTGCTGCTTCTGAAGCTCATGCAAATGTTGAACATGCGACTGCTTCTGTAGAGGAATAAGACATGAGCTTCTTAGGTAAGTTAGGTCCGGATGCAATCCCTCACGATCCAATCGTGTTGGTGACAGTTGCCATGATGGTCCTAGGCGGTCTTGCAATGGTTGCAGGTATCACCTATTTCAAAAAATGGGGCTATTTGTGGAACGAATGGTTCACATCTGTAGACCATAAAAAAATTGGTATCATGTATATCCTCGTGTCGATTGTCATGCTTGTGCGTGGCTTTGCCGATGCGATCATGATGCGTCTTCAGCAGTTCCTTGCAAAAGGTGGTGGTGAAGGTTACTTACACCCTGAACATTACGATCAGATCTTTACTGCGCATGGCGTAATCATGATCTTCTTCGTAGCGATGGGTCTTGTCGTTGGCTTAATGAACATTTCTGTACCACTTCAAATTGGTGCACGTGACGTTGCCTTCCCGTTATTAAACTCTTTAAGTTTCTGGCTGTTTGCCGGTGCTGCGGGTCTAATGATGGTATCTCTTGCTTTAGGTGAGTTCGCTGCAACAGGCTGGATGGCTTATCCTCCTCTTTCAGGTATCGAATATTCTCCTGGCGTAGGTGTAGACTACTACATTTGGGCACTTCAGGTTTCAGGTCTGGGTACGCTTTTAACGGGTGTTAACTTCTTCGTTACCATCATTAAAATGCGTGCGCCTGGCATGACCCTTATGGATATGCCTATTTTCACTTGGACATCTTTGGTCACTGTTGTACTTATCATTGCGACTTTCCCAGTATTGACTGCGACTCTTGCAATGTTGACACTTGACCGTTACTTCGACTTCCACTTCTTTACAAATGACTTGGGTGGTAGCCCAATGTTATATGTAAACTTGATCTGGACTTGGGGTCATCCGGAAGTATACATCCTGGTATTACCAGCTTTTGGTATTTACTCGGAAGTTACTGCCGTATTCTGCCGCAAAGCTTTGTTCGGTTACAAATCAATGGTGTACGCTACTGTAGCAATTGGTGTTTTATCACTTGTTGTTTGGGTTCACCACTTCTTTACCATGGGTGCAGGTGCCAACGTTAACGCGTTCTTCGGTATCATGACCATGATTATTGCGATCCCGACTGGTGTGAAAATCTTCTCTTGGTTATTCACCATGTACAAGGGCCGCATTACCTATACAACCCCAATGCTTTGGACACTTGGCTTCCTTGTGACTTTCGGTATCGGTGGTTTAACAGGCGTATTGATGGCAGTTCCACCAGCGGACTTCCTGGTACACAACTCTTTATTCCTTATCGCTCACTTCCATAACGTAATTATTGGTGGTGTAGTATTTGCGATGTTCGCAGGTATCATTTTCTACTGGCCTAAAATGTTTGGCTGGCAGTTAAATGAAGCTTGGGGTAAAGCAGCGTTCTGGTTCTGGTTCATCGGTTTCTATTTTGCGTTCATGCCACTTTATATCCTTGGTTTCATGGGTATGACTCGTCGTTTGAATACATTTGACAACCCTGAATGGGATCCATATGTAAATATTGCTATGTTCGGTGCGGTTCTGATTGCACTTGGTATTGCATGTTTCGTTATGCAAATCGTAGTTGGTTTCTTGCAACGCGAGAAAAACATGGACGTTACTGGCGATATCTGGGATGGCCGTACGCTTGAATGGTCTACTTCATCTCCTGCTCCGTTCTATAACTTTGCTTATATTCCAAAGATCAATGGTATTGATACTTTCTGGACTGACAAAGAAAACGGTATTGCATACGCTAAACCAACCAAGTATGAAGACATTCATATGCCAACCAACCGTGCGGCTGGTTTTGTTATCGCAATGTTCATTACTGTTATGGGCTTTGCTTTAATCTGGCACATCTGGTGGTTAGTAGCGATTACATTCGTTTCTGCGATCATTAGCTTCATCGTGTCTTCTTTCACGAAGAAAGTGGACTACTATGTCCCTGCTGCTGAAGTTGAACGCATCGAAAACGAACGTTATGCACAACTTGAAAAACACTTGAAGAAGGACTAAGACTATGGCTGAAGTACTTCATCACGATAACCACGGACATGATGAACATCATCATCACGATGATACTGACATCACGGTCTTTGGTTTCTGGTCTTACTTGATGAGTGACTTGATCCTATTCGGTACACTCTTCATCGCGTTTGCTGTATTAAGCAGTCACGTTCCAGTTGGTACTCCAAGTGCACGAGATCTTTTTGGTGAATCTCTCGGTTTCGTATTAACTGAAACATTCGCTCTCTTGATTTCGTCTGTAACGTTCGGCTTTGCTGTTCTTGCTGCCTACAAGAAAGACGTATCTAAAGTTCTGACTTGGCTTGCAATTACTTGGGTATTTGGTGCTGCCTTCATCGGCATGGAATTATATGAGTTCAATCATTTAGTTCATGCTGGTCACGGTCCTAGCACAAGTGCATTCTTATCTGCGTTCTTTACGCTGGTAGGTACACACGGTATTCACGTAACTTCTGGTTTGGTATGGATGATCGTGTTAATGGTTCAAATCAAGAAATATGGTTTGACACTTCCAAACACTCGTCGTCTTGCATGCTTAAGCTTGTTCTGGCACTTCCTTGACATCGTTTGGATCTGTGTATTCAGCGTAGTTTACTTGATGGGAGTTCTCTAATGAGTCACGATCACAATTCAGCTGGTGCAGCACACGGTAACGTTAAGCAATATACTGTTGGCTTTATCCTATCTATCATCCTGACCATCATTCCTTTCGGAATGGTGATGGCTGGTGGTTTTGGCCGCGGTATCTTGATTACCGTGATTGCGATTACTGCAGTTGCTCAGATTCTTGTACAGTTAATTTATTTCCTGCACATGAACTCTTCTTCAGAGCAACGCTGGAACGTTATTGCATTCGTTTATACGATTCTGACCATTGCCATCCTTCTGGTTGGTTCTGTATGGATCATGAACTACCTTCACTACAACATGATGATCTAAACTGGTTGTCATGCTGAAAAAGTATTTATTCCTGACTAAACCAGGAATTCTCTTTGGTAACTTCGTTACCACTTTGGGTGGCTACTTTGTAGCTGCCCAAGGTTCTGTAGATTTCCTTCTTCTTCTCATTACCCTTCTCGGTACCACTTTAGTAGTGGCATCAGGTTGTGTGGTCAATAACGTCATTGACCAGGACATCGACCAAAAGATGCAACGTACGCAAAATCGTGCGATGGTAAAAAAATCAGTTTCCGTTCCTGTTGCCTTGGTTTATTCCCTGGTACTCGGAGTCACCGGTTTTAGCATCTTGTGGTTTTGGGTAAATGCGTACGCTTTTTTATTCGCTGTTATTGGTTTTGTCGTATATGTTGGTTTTTACAGCTTATGGACAAAACGGACAACCATTCACCAAACCATTGTCGGTAGTATTTCTGGTGCGGCTCCACCTGTGATTGGTTATACCGCTGTTGCAAACCAGTTTGACATGGGTGCCTTACTTATTTTTCTTGGGTATGCACTTTGGCAAATGCCTCACTCTTGGGGAATTGCAGTTTACCGCTTTGAAGATTACAAAAATGCAGGGATTCCAATTTTACCTGTAGCACGTTCAATTCATCGTACCAAGATCGAGTCGCTCATCTACGTTGTATTGTTCTGTATCACCATGAATGGATTATTTGTTTATGGTTATACCAATTGGATTTATGTGGTCGTACTGAACCTTTTGTGTCTGTACTGGGTGTATTTGAGTATTCAAGGCTTTAAAGCTGAAAATGATCAGTTATGGGCAAAGCAATATTTCATGTTCTCTGTCAAATTAATCACCGTCATCAGCCTTTTGTTTAGCTTCACTTCAACAGCACCACAATTACCCATCATATTTTTTTAAAAGATAGAGTCCTGCTCTATCTTTTAATTAGATATGCCATCCGCTTTTTTCATTTTCCTTGTCATGCCTTGCTTACTTCCTTATTTTCATAAACAAACTTTTAGTAAGTGATTACCTTTTCATTCTTCATGACCAGCAAAATCTAGCCCAGCACTATTTTCAGTATTTTTGCTTTTTACTCTTCCCAAACCTTGTATTTAACATGCAAAGGCTCTAAAATTCACGCTTCGCAATTTATGCGACACAACTTTGGTTGTGACTCCTTGCCTCTGCTTTTATTGGCAGAGGCTGTATAAACCGTAAGGAGCTGACAATGCGTCACTACGAAATCGTACTTTTGGTACATCCAGACCAAAGCGATCAAGTTGTGGGTATGGTAGAACGTTACCTAACTCACATCAAAGAAGCTGAAGGTCAAATTCACCGTTTAGAAGATTGGGGCCGTCGTCAATTGGCTTACCCAATTAACAAAATTCACAAAGCTCACTACATTTTAATGAACGTTGAATGTGGTCAAGCTACGCTTAATGAATTAGAAGAATTGTTCCGTTATAACGACGCAATCCTTCGTAATGTTATTATTCGTCGTGAAAACGCAATCACTGAAGAGTCTTTACTTGCTAAGAGTGCTGAAGAAAAACGTGCGCGTAAAGCTCAACGTGAAGAAGCACAACAAGCTCAAGACTCTGCTGAAGCATAAGGAGAACATCAATGGCACGTTTTTACCGTCGTCGCAAGTTCTGCCGCTTTACAGCTGAGAACGTTACGTACATCGACTACAAAGATATCGATACTTTGAAACAGTACATCACTGAAAACGGCAAGATTGTTCCTAGCCGTATTACAGGTACTAAAGCTCGTTACCAACGTCAATTGGCGCTTGCTATCAAACAAGCTCGCTACTTAGCGTTGATCCCTTACACTGACAATCATAAGTGAGGTTGAGCTGTGGATATTATCTTATTACAACGCATTAAAAACCTTGGTAAATTAGGCGATAAAGTATCAGTTAAAGCTGGTTACGGCCGTAACTTCCTTATCCCTCAAGGTAAAGCAGTTGCAGCAACCGAAGCAAACACTGCTGCTTTTGAAGCTCGTCGTGCTGAACTTGAGAAAGCTGAAGCTGACGTTTTAGCTGCTGCTCAAGCACGTGCTGACCAATTGAACGAAGTGAATATCGTAATCACTGCGAAAGCTGGTGACGAAGGTAAACTATTCGGTTCTATCGGTACTCGTGACATCGCTGACGCTTTAACCAATGCTGGTCTTACTGTTGACCGTGCAGAAGTTCGTTTACCAAATGGTGCGCTTCGTAACACTGGTGAATTCAACATCGCAATCCAATTGCATCATGATGTTGTTGCTGAAGTTCTCGTTACTATCGTATCTGAGTAATTTTCTGCAAGAAAAAGGGCATGCTTTTGCATGCTCTTTTTTTATCTCTAAAAACAGTCAAAATAGTTGAATTTACGTATATAGACCTTGTTCAGTTCATTTATTTTGACTGTTTTTAATGACTTAAATAAATGAAATTTTCGATTCGCATTTTTTTTAAGAGCGCGTATCATCTGCTTATACGAAGATAATACCTTTTTTATTCTTCGGCACTTTTTTCAAATTACTCATTTATTGCATTTAAAATTAGGGTTTTATATGTCACAGGCGAATGCCAGCGCTATGCTTAACTCAGCGAAAGTAGATAATAAAGCAAATGAGTCAGGCCAACTTAAAGAGTTTCGTACTCCTCCGCACAACTTGGCAATTGAACAAGCCGTTCTTGCCGCGCTGATGACGGTCGCCGAATCTTTTGAGCAAGTCGGTGATGTATTAAATGAAAATGATTTCTATGCCACACGTCATAAATATATTTTCCGTGCCATTGAAAAACTAGCCCAGGAAAACTCGCCTTATGATGCAGTTTTGGTCAATGACTGGCTGATCAAACAGAATCTGCTCGAGGCTGTGGGTGGCGAAGAATATTTAATGCAGCTGATGGCAGACTCCCCTTCCAGTTTTTATAACCTGGAAACCTACGGCAATAAAATTAAAGAATTTTCAACCTTACGCAGCATGATCAAGGTGAGTTCTGAAATTCTACAGAACGCGTATGACACCAAGGGTCGTACGGTCAGTGAAATTCTGGATTTAGCTGAAACCAATATCTTCTCCATTGCTGAACAGCATAACAACAATGCCAAAGCCCAAGGTCCAAAACCGATCAATGCGGTAGTCGCCGATGTTTTTGACAAGTTGAATGAACTTTCCCAAATGGAAGGCAACATTACCGGTTTAACATCAGGTTTCGTGGAACTGGATAACAAAACTTCAGGCATGCAAGCTGGAGATTTGATTATTGTGGCTGCACGTCCATCCATGGGTAAAACCACCTTCGCCATGAACCTGGTCGAAAGTGTGCTGTTTAACTGTGACTTGCCTGCCCTGGTTTTCTCTATGGAGATGCCCGCAGATTCGATTGCCATGCGTCTGATCTCTGCTTACGGTAAAGTCCATCAGGGTCATCTGCGTGCCGGCAAACTGGATGGTGATGAATGGTCCAAAGTCACTGGCACTATTTTACAGCTACAGGAAAAGCATTTGTACATTGATGATTCTTCCGCTCTTCCACCAACCGAAGTCCGGGCACGGGCACGTCGTATTGCCAAACAGCATGGGGGGAAAATTGGCTGTATCATGGTCGACTATTTACAGCTGATGAAAGTACCGGGCATGGGCGATAACCGTGTTGGCGAGATTTCGGAAATTTCCCGCAGCTTAAAAGCCTTGGCTAAAGAGATGAACTGCCCTGTGATTGCACTTTCCCAGCTGAACCGCTCACTGGAGAACCGTCCAAACAAGCGTCCAGTGATGTCCGATTTGCGTGAATCCGGTGCGATCGAGCAGGATGCCGACTTGATCATGTTCATTTACCGCGACGAAGTGTATAACAAGGAATCTAAAGAAGCCGGTACTGCCGAAATTATTATCGGCAAGCAGCGTAATGGTCCAATCGGTACGGTACGTCTGGCTTTCGAAGGCCAATACACGCGCTTTAGCAATCTCTCGCCTGAGTTCTATGCCCAGTATGATGATGAAGAATAAGCCATAAAAAACGAGGTGCTGACCCACTGCTGTCCCATAGTTAAATTGCAGGTGTTAGATTTGTGAGTGTGGCAAGGATGCCACACATTCCCCCATCACGACAGGACGTCGTGTATGGGGAATAAAGACTTTTCTTGCGAACTCAAGATATATTTTGAGTTCTCATTTTAGTCTGTCAAAAGTACGGTTCAGCCTACACAAAGTGACTTAAACTTTTAAAGAAAAGATAAGGCTGTGAAAAAATTAAATATAAACGAATATCAAGTGCTTAAATGTAAAATATTATCATGTTGATTTGGTGCGGAAATAAAATTTAAATTATGGGACAGCAGTGGGTGCTGACCTCGTTTTTTACTCTTTGGCCTATACTCCCCCCGCATTTTTTTAAAGTTCACTTAATCGCGCTATTGCTTTAATTCATCACCGCTTAATATTGCATAAATTTTTTCTGTCTAAAATTTGGTGAAAAATACACTTTAACTTAGTGTTTATTTTCAGTCAGAGGACTACAATACCCTTCTTCATTTTGTTTAAGTTCCTCATTTTCAAGACTGAGGAATGAGCATATCTATAATATTCTTACGTAGCTTATAAGCAATTTGATCTCATAAATTGCTGTAATGTTTTATTGTAACCCCAAGGAGTAACGAGGGTGCGCCAAGCAACAGTTTATATTGATAGAGAAGCCCTTCAATATAATTTAAACCGTGTCAAACAACTTGCACCAACTGCCCAAATTGTCAGTATGGTTAAAGCCAATGCTTATGGACATGGAGTCAAAGACTGTTTAGCAGCCTTAGGTGAAACGGACGCTTTTGGTGTCGCCTGCCTGGAAGAAGCCTTAGAAATTCGTGAACTTGGCTATCAACAACCGATTACCCTGATTGAAGGCATTTTTTCGGAAGATGAAATGCAAGTGGTAATAGAGAACAATATTGAATGTGTGGTTCATCATCAGCAGCAATTAGACTGGTTACGTGCACACAAAGCAGCCTACATTGGCAAAAACTTAAAAGTTTGGGTCAAACTCAACAGCGGCATGAACCGCTTGGGTTTTAAGGTACCTGAAATCATTGAAGTGATTAATTCGCTTAAAGCTGAAGGTTTTAGCTGTGTACTGGCCATGCACTTTGCCAATGCCGATGCCGAACATCCTTTAAATGAACAGCAAAAAAATCAGTTCCTGCAAGTAAAACAAGCCTGCGCCCCCGTGATGGGCTCTTGCTGCAATTCGGCTGCCATTTATAAATGGCCTGAATTGAATTTCGATTTTGTCCGTCCAGGGATCATGCTTTATGGTGCATCGCCATTTGCAGATCAATCTGTCCATGATTTAGACCTTAAACCGGTGATGACTTTTACGGCCGAGATTATTGCCCTAAACCATATTCAGGCAGGTGAACATGTCGGTTATGGATCCACCTTTACCGCTGACCAAGACATGGATCTCGCTATTGTTTCAATTGGTTACGGAGATGGCTACCCTCGCGCCTTCCCTAAACAAAATTACGTGGCAATTAACGGTCAAGCGACCCGTGTGATTGGCCGCGTCGCCATGGACATGATTGCCATTGATGTAACCGGTATAAATGCGCCACTTGGAACTGAAGTTGAGCTATGGGGTAAAAACCGCCTGGTGGATGATGTTGCCGAAGCCAATGGCACCATTGGCTATGAACTGCTATGTCGTTTAAGTGCCCGTCCTATAAGAAAATAATATTTAAATTCAGAATAAAAAACCCAAGCTTGTACTTGGGTTTTTTACAATCTCATAACTGTTTATTACTCTAGATAATCATCAGTCGGGATGGGCAATTCTTGCAAGCCACGGCGCAAAGTATCTGACCACTGTTTACTGAGCTTCCAGAAATAGGGATCTTCCTCATAAATTCGTTTGCCATTTGGAATATGTAAAGAATCTTTTTTATACACCACCGTATCAAGCGGCATCCCCACAGAAACATTGGAACGCAAAGTAGAATCAAAAGAAATTAAACAGCAGCGTACAGCTTCATCCAGAGGCATTTCATAAATTAAGGCCCGGTCGAGTATGGGCTTGCCATATTTACTTTCGCCAATCTGAAAATAAGGGGTATCTTCTGTGGCACAAATAAAATTGCCTTGCGGATAAATATTATACAGCTGCATTTCTGCCCCCTGAATTTGCCCGCCCAGCAAAATGCTGCAGTAATAATTACTTTGTTCATGCGTGTGAGCATCTTCAACCACATCAGCAATCACTTTTTTCAGGGTATGCCCCACCAGTTCGGCCATTTCAAACATGGTGTTGACACTATATAGGTTCGGTTCCTGCTTAAGTTCCAGATGGTTGTTTAAATGACCAATGACTGCTTGGGTTGTGGCTAAATTCCCTGATGTCTGAATCGTTAAAAACCGTTCGCCTTCTATACCAAAAATATAAAGCTTGCGAAATACCGATATGTGATCCACCCCGGCATTGGTACGGGTATCACTGACAAAAACCAGGCCGTCTTTTAACCGTAGCGCACAACAATAAGTCATGAGAAACTCCTTATGACTTTAAAATTTTCAGCAAGCGAGCACTTGAACGATAGAATTCATGGATTCAACACCTCCACGCTCCCGTATTCCTCGCACTGGCGCAACATCCCAGTAATCACGACCTATGGCGACATATATATGTGCATTAGGCGTAAATAACTGGTTGCTGGTATCAAAACAATACCACGAATTTTCAAAAAAAACCTCTGCCCAAGCGTGACTGGCAAGATGAGAGGTATGGGGTACAAATAAATACCCGGATACATAACGTGCCGGCAGGCCTAAATATTTACACATGGCAATAAAGACATGGCTATGGTCCTGACATACCCCTTGCCGGCATTGAAAAGCCTCCATTGCAGAGGTGTGCACCGAAGTACGGTCAGGTGTATAGGGAACATAATTCAGGATGGCCTCGGACAGTACTATCAGGTTAGCCCGATTGATACGGGGAACATAGCAATCTGCAAAACTTTTCATCTCTGCATTGCACAGCGTACTTGATGTCGGTTGCAAAAATATTTGCGGATTGAGCTCCGTACCAATTCCAAATTGCGTATCAGGATTAATCTCGACAATGCCCTGCGCCATGATGGTCATTTGGCTGTAGGGCTGTCGCTGCGAACTGGTAATCCAGATGTTGTTAAAGGCATCGTTTTTTGTTTCCTTAAGCCCGGGCACACTGACATCCCAACAATGGACCTGCTGATGGGCATTGCTGCCTGGCATCATTTTAATGTACTGGATACTGTTGCAAGCCGGATCACTATATTGATAATGCGTTTGGTGATTGATCATCAGCTTCATACATCCACCTCAAACAGGTTTTGAATATGATCACTAAAATGATAAAAATTCATACTATCCGGGCTTAATTTAAGCTGCTGCCAGGCCTCATCCAGCTTATCCCAGCCAATCTGCGCCAGTAGGTCAACAATTTGATCGATATTGTCCAAAATCGCGCTCTGGTCCTGTTTTAGACGGATTTGCCGGTCCAGCTGCTCAATATTCTGTCCCAGGCTAAAAAACAGGAACACATCTTCCGATTCAGCCTCGACAACATCATGGCAATCTGCCGCCACGTCACAAATATAGCTCGCATTCGCATGGGCATTTTTAATCAGCTGATTTAATTCTGCATAGGCTTTTGCTGAAAGTACACCACGCAAGTCCTGTATGTTGTCTTTGGCATGTTGAAATTGTTGATGAAAAGACGATGGCTGTTCAGCATCCAGCAATAATGCATTGAGTGAACTTGCATCAAAAGCAGGCAAGCAAAAAGCATGGGCATATTGCAAAGCATCCTGATCTTCCACAAACGGAAACTGGCTACAGGTATATTGAATCCGGGCTAAATACCGACCTAACCAAAAAATATGCTGAGCATTGCTATTTAATAAAATCATAATTTCCTTCCCATGGTTAGATATTTATGAATGCAGGTTATCGACAACCCATGTGTCTTTAACGCCACCACCCTGTGAAGAATTCACCACCAGCGACCCGGCCTGCATGGCGACCCGTGTCAAACCACCCGGTACAATCTCGGTGCGGTATGGTGAGCTGAGGACAAAAGGCCGTAAATCGATATGACGCTCTGCCACGCCAAAATCAGTCAAGGTCGGGCAAACCGATAAATCCAGTGTCGGCTGTGCAATATACAAATGCGGAGCCGCACTAATTTTGTCTCTAAAAGCTTCAATCTGGCGGCTTGAGGCCTGCGGACCAATCAACATGCCATAACCGCCTGAGCCTTGGGCTTCTTTCACCACCAGCTGTTCCAGATTGGCCAGGACGTATTCCAGATTTTCTGTTTCCCGGCACAAATAAGTCGGCACATTTTTTAAGATGGCCTGCTCGCCCAGATAAAAATGAATCATTTTATCCACATACGGATAGATTGATTTATCATCAGCCACTCCGGTGCCCGGCGCGTTGGCAATCACCACATTGTGATTTAAATAAGCTGACATTAAGCCGGGTACACCCAAGGTGCTATCCGGCAAAAAGCATAAAGGATCGAGATATGCATCATCGACTCGACGATAAATTACATCAACCCGCTGTCTGCCACGAATCGTTTTGACATAAACCTTATCGTTCTCTACAAAAAGGTCACGTGATGTCACTAAAGGCACATCCATCTCCCTTGCCAGGAAGGAATGTTCATAATATGCGCTGTTGTAGCGACCTGGCGTCAGAACCACAATAAAAGGCTTATCGACATAGGCATTTTCAGCCAGAATCTCTTTGAGTAACTGAGGATATTGCTCGATACCCAAAACGTTATTTTGCTGGAACAGCTGTGGCATTAATTTCTGGCTAATTTTTCGGCTTTCCAGCATATAAGACACACCGGACGGGGTTCTTAAATTATCTTCCAGCACATAAAATTCACCATGACGGTCACGGATAATATCGATCCCACCGATTTGGCTGTAAATTTTTCCTTTCAGGTCATGTGCATACATATGTGGCTGATAAGCTTCATGTGCCAATACCTGCAACTCAGGCACAATATTGGCCTTCAAAATGTCCTGTTGATGATAAATATCGTGTAAAAATAAATTCAGTGCACGCACCCTTTGCGCACAGCCAAGCGACACCTTGTTCCATTGCTTTTTCTCCATCACCCGTGGAATCAGGTCATAGGGAATGGTTCGCTCAATTCCTTCAGACTCACCATAAACAGTAAAGGTAATACCGTCATATAAAAAATGTTCCTTGGCCGTCTGGTTGAGCCACTTCAACTCGTCCAAAGTATGTTGTGATAACCAATGTTCCAGCTTTTGGCAGGTTTCACCCGTCATCCCCTGTTCATCAACCAATTCATTAAAAAAATGTGATTTAAATTGTTGAAATAAAGAATTCAATTTAGTTTGAGGTCTAAATGAGGTTGTTAAAGACTCATTGCCCTTCTCTGCCACTTCATTGTGGGAAAACGTCTCCATTGACGCCATCGAATTTGTATCTTGATTTTCTTTAAGCATACAAACCTCGTAAGTATTTTCTATTGTCAACCGATTCAAGCAACAAGCATGCCAATTATTATTTAGGTTCTTGATTTATTATAGTTTTATTCATTTCAAGGAATTTCCGGATAAATCCAGGTCAAAATATGCACAGTTTCTAGCAACCATGCTTGCGAAAATAATTCAGTTTTTTTATTGTGTTCATCATTTAATGGATATATAAACACTCTACCCGATCTTTAATTTTAGTTATGTCTTCACAAGAAAAAGAAACGTCAAATAGCCTGTATCGTCAGTGGCAAATTTTATCTCGTCTTTCTACCGGGAAATGGATGGGTACCCGTGAATTGCAGGAAATTTTGCAGCGTGAAGGGATTGATATCAGCCTGCGTACCATTCAACGTGATTTAAATCAGATCTCGCTACGTTTTCCGATTGAAAGCAGTAAAACCGTGCCTCAGGGCTGGCGCTGGCGTTCAGATGCACCTATTCAAAGTTTGCCGCATATGACCAGCTCGCAGGCCGTCACCTTTATGATGGTCGAGGAACATTTAAAACACCTGTTGCCGCCTAGCCTGATTGAAGAGATGAATCCGTGGTTCGATCTGGCGCGTCGCAGCTTGTCGACCCAAAACAATGTACGCCAATGGATTAACCGTGTGCGGATTGTCCCGGCGACCCAACCGCTGATTCCACCTGTCGTCGACAAACTGGCGCAGCAGTCCATTTATGAAGGCTTGCTGCAAGACAAACAGCTGGAATGTGTCTATCAGGGGCGCAGCCATTCCGGTGAAGAAAAAACCTATATTTTGAATCCCTTAGCATTGGTACAAAAAGGTGCAATTATTTATCTCATTTGTACCCGCCATGATAAAACCGATATTCAGACCTTTGCCCTGCATCGTTTTAAATCGGCTGTGGTGCTCAATTCGCGCGCAATGCACCCGGTGAACTTTGATATTGATGCCTATATTGAATCCGGTGCCTTAGGCTTTAGGGTCGACTACAACAAACCGACCCATAATGTGGCCTTAAAACTGACCATGACAGAAGAAGATGCACATTATTTTGATGAAAGCCAGCTCAGCACTGACCAGGTGATTGAAAAATTAGAAAACGGTTTGGCCCAAGTCACTGCAAGCGTGCCTTTCACTTCACAACTTGCATGGTGGTTACGGAGTTTTGGCAACAAGATTCAGCACATCGAACCGCTTGAAGTTTCCAATGCAGTTCGCCAAATCGCGGATGAATAAAAGCACTGAAATAAACAATAAAAAAAAGTCCCAATCTTTGGGACTATAGAGTATTTCTGCTTGGATCTATTTTTAGTATGGTCTGGTGGGCTTCTAGGGGGTGTCCTCATTTGAAGAATTGGTTTTAAATACTTAAAATCCTCCTTTAAGCTCTTTTCATTTCTATATTTTTTCAATGGCACGTACTCTTCTCACCGATGATATTTGGCAGCAAATTCAAGATACTATGCGATTACACGGTTGTTACTGTTCAAAAAACAGTAGAAATATTATGGAAGCCATCTTATGGAAACTACGTACGGGTGCGACATGGCGTGATATTCCTCAAGAACTTTGCCCTTGGCAAACTGCTTACAATCGCTTTAATCGCTGGGCAAGTAAGGGATTATGGGATAAATTTTTTTTAGATTACGAGGCATTCTGGATCAGGAATGGGTATTCATTGATGGAAGCTACATACGCGTGCATCAACATGCAAGTGGAGCTCGGCATGGTTTCGAACGAGCAATTGGACAATCACGCGGTGGACGAACAACAAAAATACATCTTGCAACCGACGCAAATGGATTACCGATTGATTTTAAAATCACTGGGGGTGACGTCCACGATAGTCAAGTTGCAAAACAACTGATTGATATGGTAGGCGAGGCAACTTATCTCATTGCTGACAAGGGATATGATGCTAAGCACATTAGAATATGTGCCAAGAACAAGAATATGATTCCCATTATTCCATTGAGATCAAACAGTAAGAGATCAAATAAGGAATTTGATAAATATCTATATAAATTAAGACATTTAGTTGAAAATGCTTTTGCGAGATTAAAACATTTCCGTGCTATTGCAACTCGATTTGATAAACTAGCACGCAATTATAAATCTATGATCCGTATAGCCTGCATATTTATTTGGTGCAAAGCCAAATGAGGACACGCCCTAGAACATCAAGCTTTATTTTCTCACCCCGACACAAAGCTTGATGGTGACGGATTTTACACATGGAGAAAAACCTATTGTGCTCTAGCACGCCAGTTCTCCACTATTATAGCGAATGGATTTCATGGTCATATCAATTACCTCTTGTGGCTTGGATAAAAACAATGTAATCCACAATCTCTGCTTTATGAAAGCATAAGATCTGAAGTTTTAATCTGATTATTTATTAAGCATTTATTCTGAATTTCTATTTCCCTGTGTTTATATGCCGCTCATCTGTAGTGTGCATTCCAACTTTGATTAAATTCAAGGATCATTGAAATCAATAATGCCTGTACTCAACCTTAAGCCGAGATTTAGCCTTACTTCCCTTTAGCGGTTTTACAAATCAGAACTTGTGCCGTGTATATAAAATAGGCAAATTCATGTTATGAACTCTTTGATGGAAAACATGAAAATGCCAGTTCCAGCCCAAGCCGTCAGACATAGACTTTTAAATACTTTTTTCTCACGATACTCGGTCTGGTTTAGCTGCATTTTTATTACCTTAACCATTAGCTGGTTTCGGATTATCTATGAACCCCAATATATTCATTATTTTCTTTCCGATCCCTTTCTGAATTCTTTATGGCTGATCTCAGGAATCCTGACGCTGGTTGGCGTATATGATATCTTGCAAAATCAGCATTCAATCCTGAAAAATTATCCCCTCATTGGACATTTTCGCTTTATTTTTGAAGAGTTTCGTCCTGAAATCCGGCAATATTTTATTGAAAACGATCAGGACGCCCTGCCATTTTCACGGATGCAACGCAGTCTGGTTTACCGACGTGCCAAGAATAAAAATGCCGATAAACCGTTTGGTTCCCTGATTGATGTCTATCAGCAAGATTACCGTTTTATCACCCATTCCATTACGCCATGCAAACCTGCCGATCCTGAAAGCTTCCGTATTCAAATCGGCAATCATCAATGCAGGCAACCCTATAGCGCCTCCATCATGAATATCTCCGCCCTGAGTTTTGGCAGCCTGAGCGCCAATGCGATTCGGGCATTGAATCTGGGGGCGAAAATGGGCAATTTTTATCATGACACCGGTGAAGGCAGTATCAGTCCTTATCATCTGGAAAATGGCGGAGATATTGTCTGGGAACTCGGCAGCGCCTACTTTGGCTGCCGCACCTTGGAGGGTCAGTTCGATCCGGAAAAATTTTCCCGCCAAGCCCGATTACCGCAAATCAAGATGATAGAAATCAAGCTGTCTCAAGGGGCAAAACCCGGTCATGGCGGAATTTTGCCTAAAAGCAAGATTTCAGAAGAGATTGCCCAGATACGCGGAGTGAGCCGCGAACATGATTGTGTTTCTCCGGCCCAGCACTCTACATTTAGCACCCCAATTGAAATGATGCATTTTATCCAGCAACTGCGTGAATTGTCTGACGGTAAACCGGTGGGCTTTAAACTCTGTATTGGTCAGCCCTGGCAATTCATGAGTATTGTCAAAGCCATGCTTGAAACTCACATTGTGCCGGACTTTATTGTGGTAGATGGCTCTGAAGGCGGTAGTGGTGCCGCCCCGATTGAACTGATTGACCACGTAGGTACGCCTTTAAGGGAAGGTTTACTGTTTGTGCATAACACCCTGGTCGGTGCAGGTTTAAGAGATCAAATCAAGATCGGAGCAAGCGGCAAAATTATCAGTGCTTTTGACATTGCCAACACCATGGCGATTGGGGCGGACTGGGTCAATTCGGCGCGCGGCTTTATGTTTGCCATCGGTTGCATTCAGGCGCAAAGTTGTCATACCAACCAATGTCCGGTGGGTGTTACCACCCAGGATCAGGAACGGCAAAAAGCCCTGCATGTTCCCAGCAAGGCTGTTCGTGTCTTGAATTTTCAAAAAAATACCCTGCGTGCCTTATCCGAAATGATTGCAGTCGCAGGCTTGAAACATCCGGCGGATATCAAGCCACATCACTTAGCCCAGCGCATTAATGACCGGGAAATCAAGAATTATGCCCAGTTACACTTCTGGTTAAAAGAAGGTGAATTACTCAACTGCAAAGCGGGAGATGATGAAAACTTCTATTATCGTATCTGGAATTTAGCCCATGCGGATAGATTTTAATCATGGCACCAATTCAGAGAGACTCATTTTAAATGCTAATCTAAGAATAATAAAAAAGAGGCCATGTGGCCACTGCTGTCCCACAATTTTTACAAGAGGAAGCTCACATGAGCTTCCTCTTGTTTGATGGGGATTTTATCGGGTGAGAATAAAGCTTTTAAAGTTTTTCTTTCAAATAAATTCACTTGAATTATTCTGAGTAAGCGTTGAACTGTCCAACCCGCTTTCCCTAAATGTTGAGTGAAACTCACCAGTAAATAGGCAATCATCGCAATCCAAATTTGCGTCTGAATCGCGTTCCTGCTTCGGCCTAAAAAGGCT
>NZ_SJOC01000023.1:0-24828 GCF_004331195.1 Acinetobacter sp. ANC 4216
CAAAGCTTGGGGCACGTTTATTGGTACCGTCGAAACGTGCAGTGACTAAATCAGATAAGGCTGCAACTTCAGTCACCAGTTCTTTAATCTTGTCCGACTTGTCCGAACCATCCAAGGTTGCGACCAGTTCAATCGGGCTTTCCAGACGTTGCAAGAGTGTTTTAAGTTGTGCTGAAGTGTTTTGGTCTAACATGGCTAACGTCTCCAAGGGAGTAAATGCTTATTTAATAAAGCTATATTAAGATAAATATTTAAATAGGTAAAACATTTCATTTTTATAAAAACAATCGGTTTAATAGATTGATAAATTTTTTACAAAAAATACTGTCTTAAGTAAATGCTGGTTTAGTTTGAATATTCAAGTATTAAGCAGAAATTAAAGCATTTTTTATCAATTTCTGCATACTTCTGGGTAATTTTGATTATGATGGCATCATGTTTTAACAAGGTCATAGAAATGCAAATCAAATCCGGGATTTATCAACACTATAAGGGCAAGTTATATCAGGTCTTTCATGTGGCTACCCATAGTGAAACGGCCGAGAAACTGGTGGTCTATCAATGTTTATATGGCGATTATTCAATGTGGGTACGTCCCTTGGAGATGTTTCAGGAAACGGTCACACTCGAGAATGGTGCAGTGGTTCCACGATTTAAATTAATTCAAGAAACCGCATGAACTGGATTAACGACCTCGATAAACGCTAGACTCAACAGAATAATAAGATGGGAATAGCTGTGATGAGCATGAGTGAGACATTCCAGAAACGAATGCAGGAGCTGCATCAAAGTTTTATCAAGTTTGATGCCTTGCAAAAAGACCGTATTCAGCGTTATCGAAATATCGAGCCGGATTCTGCATTATTTTTAGCCATGCAGGTACGCATCCAACAATCTAAAAACATTTTGGAGATTGGTACTTCAACAGGTTATTCGACTTTATGGCTGGCCAATGCAGCTCAGACTTCCCAAGGTCATGTCACTACTTTGGAAATTGATCCGGAACGTACCCAGCAAGCTCAGCAATATGCCCAAGAGCTACAATTGAGTGAAGTGATTGATTTCTGGGTAGGGGATGCACAAAGTTTTCTTGAAAAGACCGAACAGCAATATGACTTTATTTTGCTGGATGCCGAACGGGATGCCTATGTAGATTACTGGCAGTATTTGCAGCATATGTTGCATCCTGAAAATGGCGTCATGTTTGTCGATAATGTGATCTCGCATGCCGCAGAAGTTAAACAGTTTATTGCACTGGTGAAAAGTGATGAACGTTTTATGAGTATGACCCTGTCTATTGGCGCAGGTTTATTTATGATTTGTTATAAATAAAAAATTAATTCAGGGTATTTAAAAATCAGGGATAAACCCTGATTTTTTTAATCAATCGAAACCCGGGTAAAGTGCAAATCATATTCGAGATATTTATGGACAAATGCTGCCTTATCACTGCTGCGAAGCAGGTTGTTATAAATGAATTCAGGCACAGGATGGTACAGTTCAGCTGAACCATTATTATAAAAAATTTTTAAATAGCGTGATGATGTACTGTATTTATAAGAAGTTACGACAAGCATTGTTCCCATAAGCACCTCATATATAACCAAAGCGTTTTGATGTCTTACTGAGCATGACCATACTGATAAGATCATAATTGATGTATAACAGAAATAATTGCTGAAAGGTAGCTTGGAATTAAGATTTAATTTGTTGTGATTTTCAAATATAGCACCAGCTATACCGATCAAAATTAATACTGTCAAAGTACACCTTTCCATTTTTAATTTAACCCATAGATTATTGTATTTTTGCCATGGCAAGGGTTTATGGATGAGCTTTGGTTTTCTCAAAATGGCTATTTAAAGGGTAAACCCTAAAAGTAAAAATAATAAAATTGCAAATGTTTATTAATATATATCTTTCATAAATCAAATATAACAACAAACGAGTGACCAAAAAAACCACGCTAAAGAGCGTGGTTTTTTGAATTAGTTCAATCTAATTTAAATTAGATTTTACCTACTAGGTCGATTGAAGGAGCTAGAGTAGCGTCGCCTTCTTTCCATTTAGCTGGGCAAACTTCACCTGGGTGAGCGTGAACGTATTGAGCTGCTTTAACTTTACGAAGAAGTTCTTGAGCGTCACGGCCTACACCACCAGCGTTGATTTCAACGATCTGGATTTTGCCTTCAGGATCGATTACGAAAGTACCACGGTCAGCAAGACCAGCAGCTTCGATTAATACTTCAAAGTTTTTAGCAAGAGTCCAAGTTGGATCGCCAACCATTACGTATTGGATTTTTTTGATTTCTTCTGAAGAATCGTGCCAAGCTTTGTGAGTGAAGTGAGTGTCAGTAGAAACTGAATAGATTTCAACGCCTAATTTTTGGAATTCAGCGTAGTTGTCTGCAAGGTCACCCAGTTCAGTTGGACAAACGAAAGTGAAGTCAGCTGGGTAGAAGAATACAACAGACCATTTGCCTTTAAGATCAGCTTCAGTCACTTCAATAAATTGACCGTTTTGGAATGCAGTTGCTTTAAATGGTTTAACTTCAGTATTAATTAAGCTCATCATTGTCTCCATGATTGAGGTTTGTATTTGATTTCCAAAAGGATAGCGAATTTTTTCTTATTGCTGAAACAGTATTTTTACATTATTGAAATCGGAAAAACCGAATTAACTAATATAAAGTCTACAATTCCACCAAATCTGACTCTTTATCTATTCAATCATTTAAAAATGATTATTAAATGACAAATATGCAGTTTTTCAGCTTGCCTAAGAACATGAAGGTTGCACAAGTAAAATTCAAGGGTAATTTTTTAAAAATTTAATTTGTTTTCAGGACAAAGCATTTTATTGGTTTCTCATTCTGCTGGCCAAGGGAAAACCGAGTGATAAAGTGCCGGTTTATTGTCCTGATTGTGCCCAAAGCTGAAGGATTCTAACGCTTGTCGCGCTTAAAAATAGCAGCAATAAATATCAGGCTGGCTTTCTCTTGGCTGCGTTACAGCGTAAAATACTCAGTTCAATTTTTTGTTTTGGGATAAGGTATCTGTGTTCAGTCATTTAAATGTAGATCAATTGGTCATGGCTCGTGACTGTCATCGTTTAAATCGACTCCGCAAAGGTAAAGATGCCAACGAAAAACAATACCAAGAGCTGTTCGAGAAATCCAATCTGAAAGTTCGCGAACGCCTGAGCCGTATTCCAAGCGTCAAGCTGAATCAGGACCTTCCTGTTACCCAATATAAAGACAAGTTGATTGAAGCGATTCAACAGCATCAAGTGATTATTGTGGCTGGGGAAACCGGTTCGGGTAAAACCACACAATTACCACAAATTGCCATGCTGGCCGGTCGCGGGTTAACTGGAATGATTGGTCATACCCAACCGCGTCGACTGGCTGCGCGTAGCGTATCACAGCGTATTGCCGAAGAAGTGGGTGAGAAGCTGGGTGAATCCATCGGTTTTAAAATTCGCTTTAACGAGCAGGGTTCGCAAGACTCGATTGTTCGTTTGATGACGGACGGTATTTTACTGGCTGAACTGGCTAATGACCGTTATTTGACCAAATACGACACCATTATTATTGATGAAGCGCATGAACGTTCATTGAATATCGACTTCATCATGGGGTATTTAAAGCAGCTTCTGCCACGCCGCAAAGATTTAAAAGTCATCATCACCTCAGCAACCTTAGATGTAAACCGTTTTAGCAACTACTTTAACGGAGCACCTGTTTTTGAAGTGGAAGGGCGCAGTTATCCGGTAGAAGTGCGTTATCGTCCCATTTCAGAAATGAGCATTGGCGGCAGTGATGACGACGAGTTTGATGACTTTGAAGAAAACCTGCCGCGTGCAGTGGTACAAGCGGTAGAAGAATGTTTTGTCGATGCACAGCAAAAAGGCCATCCTGAACATGCCGATATTCTGATCTTTGCCAGTACCGAACAGGAAATTCGTGAACTGCAGGAAACCCTGAAAAAGCATGGACCACGGCACACCGAAATTTTGCCTTTATATGCGCGTTTAGCTATTGCAGAGCAGCAAAAGATTTTCAATCCTGGCGGTGGTGGGCGACGCATTATTATTGCCACCAACGTGGCTGAAACGGCCTTAACTGTACCCAATATCCGCTATGTGATCGACAGCGGTTTTGCGCGTATTTCCCGTTATAGCTACCGTTCCCGTGTGCAACGTTTGCCGATTGAAGCAGTGTCTCAAGCGGCAGCCAATCAGCGTAAAGGCCGTTGTGGCCGTATTGCGCCGGGTGTCTGTATCCGATTGTATTCTGAGGAAGATTTCCAAAGCCGTCCTGAATTTACCGAACCCGAGATTAAACGAACCAACTTGGCTTCGGTGATTTTGCAAATGCAAAGTCTGAATCTGGGTTCACTGGAAGAATTTGATTTTATTGAGCCGCCAGATCACCGTTTAGTGAATGATGGGCGTAAATTGCTGATTGAGCTTGGGGCACTTTCTGAGAAAAATCCCCCTAAAGGTCAAAATCCAAATGCAAATTCTCCTCTTGCGGAGAAAAACTCCTCATCCTTTGATAAAGGAGGGCTTCAAAGCAGTGGATTAACCAAAATCGGTCAGCAGATGGCAAAAATGCCGATTGATCCGCGGTTGGCCCGGATGATTTTGGGTGGAGCGCATTTTGGTGTGCTGAATGAAGTCCTGGTCATCGTCGCTGCACTAGCAGTGCAAGATCCACGTGAACGTCCTGCGGATAAACAGATGCAGGCAGACCAAAAACATGCCTTGTTCCGTGAAGCAGATTCAGATTTCCTGTTTTATTTAAAACTGTGGGAAACGCTGCATGCCAATCGCGACAGTATGAGCGAAAACAAGCGTCGTACTTTTGCCCGCAATCACTTCCTGAGCTGGCTGCGTTTGCGAGAATGGAAAAAAACTCATGAACAGCTGGTGGATTTGGCAAAAGGCTTGAAGCTGTCCTTTAATGAAAAGAAAGCCAGCTATGAAAACCTGCATCGTGCCTTGCTGACCGGTTTATTGTCTTTTATTGCCAATAAAACTGATGAGCGCAATGTGTTTATGGCCGTGCGTCAGCAAAAAGCCCGTATTTTCCCGGCATCCACCTTGCATAAGACCAATACGCCGTGGGTGATGGCTTTTGAAATGGTGGAAACATCTCAGGTGTACTTGCGTACACTTGCAAAAATTGAACCTGAATGGATTCTGCTGGCAGCGCGTGATCTGCTGAAACATCATTATTTCGAGCCACACTGGTCGAAAAAAGCCGGTGTGGTCAATGCATATGACCAGATTTCATTATTCGGTTTGATTGTAGAGCCGAAACGTCAGGTCAACTATGAAAAGGTCGATCAGGCTGCTGCACATGAAATTTTCCTGCGTGATGCTTTAACCACCGGGAATTTGGGTATCACGCCGCCATTCTTAAAGCATAATTTACTGAAGCTTGAAGAAGTGGAACGGGTAGAAGACAAGCTGCGTCGTCGTGACCTGGTGGTGGATGAAGAAACCATCTATCAGTTCTATGCTTCTAAAGTGCCGGCAGAAGTGGCCAGTCGCCGTAGTTTTGAAGACTGGCGTGCAACGGTTGAGCCGCAAAATCCGCGCTATTTATTTGTCGAAGATGATGCACTGTGGATGAACGACCGTCCAACCACACAGCAATTTCCGGATTATTTGCATAATGGTACATTGCGTCTGGCGGCCAGTTACCGTTTTGATCCGAGTCATGATGAAGATGGTGCAACGGTTAAAATTCCAGTACAGGCTTTGCCACAGGTCGATGAAAACATCTGGTCATGGGGGATTCCGGGCTGGCGTCAGGATTTAATCGAAGCTTTGTTAAAATCTTTGCCTAAAGACAAGCGCCGTAATCTGGTGCCGATTCCGGACACCGCACGTAAACTGATGAAGGTAATAGATGCAGTCAATTTACGCGAGCATATTTTCAGCTTCCTGTCTTTTCAGCTGCGCGGCGAACAAATTACCGAAAAAGACTTTTCTTTTGAGCGTGTCGAACAGTATTTGCTGCCGTTCATTAAAGTGATGGATGAAAAGGGCCGTGTGATTGAAAAAGGCCGGGATCTGTCTGAACTGAAAGCACGCTGCCGTACTGAAACGCATAGTCCGGTCAAGCAGCTAAAAGGCGAATTTAAGACTTTCCCGGAAAATTTCACTTTTGAAGCTTCGCAAAAAGTAACCGGTGTTGTTGTGAAACAATATCAGGCACTGGTGCCGACCAAAGCATTTGCAAAGCTGGAAGCGAAAGATGAATCCGGTGTGGTGATTCAGACTTTTAATGATCAGGCTGAAGCCATTAAACAGCATCGGGAAGGAGTGATTCATCTGGTCTATTTGCAGCTGGGCGATTTGATTCGTCAACTGAAAAAACAGATTCCGAAACCGCTGGCTTTGGCCTATTCACCGCTGGGTGACAAGGTCCAACTGGAGCAGATGTTGGTTTATGCCACACTCCAGATGACCATAAATGAGCTTCCTGTCAATGCTGAAGAATTTCAAAACTTGCTTTTAAATGTAAAAAAATCTTTCCTAACTCATGGTCAAGTGGCATTATCTACACTCAGCGATATTTATATCCAGTGGCAGGATATTCGTCGGAAATTATTGGTTCTCGACGATTCTATCTTTGGAAAAAATATCGATGACATTGAGGATCAGCTTGATTTGATGAATCTTTCCAACTGTGTATATGTGAAATCTTCGGATATCTGGCAGGAATTTCCACGCTATTTGAAGGCATTGGTCTTGCGTTTGGAGCGCTTGCCCAATAACCTGCAAAGAGACAATTCTGCCATCGATCAAGTTGACCCATGGATGGAAAAATTGTTTAAGTTTAAAAATGACGCTCGCCTGAAAGATTTGTACTTTATGGTCGAGGAGTTCCGCATTTCCCTGTTCTCACAGCCAATGAAAACAAAGATGCCGGTTTCTCCAACCCGATTGCAAAAAGTATGGAATCAGTCAGGCATGAATTAACATAGCGCAAAATTAACGGGAGTTTTACATGGGCATTCGTATTACCGGTACTGGT
Source organism: Acinetobacter sp. ANC 4216 (assembly GCF_004331195.1). Lineage (NCBI taxonomy): Bacteria > Pseudomonadati > Pseudomonadota > Gammaproteobacteria > Moraxellales > Moraxellaceae > Acinetobacter > Acinetobacter sp. ANC 4216. The sequence goes on from NZ_SJOC01000023.1 coordinate 7,053, forward strand.
CTTTATCACCCAGAAGAATCGATTAGCAATGATGAATTGGTTGAAAGTTTAAATGCTTATGTGGAACAGTTTAACCACGACAATGCGGATAAAATCGCAGCGGGTGAAATTGAAGCGCTTCGCGGTTCGAATGCGGAATTCATTGAAAAGGCGTCTGGGGTTAAAAGTCGCTATGTTGCTGAAAAATCAGGCATCCTAGACCCAAAACGTTTATATCCACGCTTACGTGAACGCAGCAATGATGAGCTTTCTATTCAAGCGGAATGGGGCGTAACTGCTGCCAAACAGGCGATGGAAAATGCCGGGGTTACGGCTGAAGATATCGATGTCGTGATTCTTTCATGTTCAAATATCCAGCGTGCCTATCCTGCTGTAGCGATTGAAATTCAAACGGCTTTGGGCATTCAAGGCTATGCCTATGACATGAACGTTGCCTGTTCTGCTGCAACTTTCGGTTTAAAACAGGCAGCTGATGCAATCAAAAGCGGTGCACGCCGCGTGTTATTGGTCAATGTAGAAATTACCTCTGGCCATACCGATTTCCGTTCACGCGACTGTCACTTTATTTTCGGTGATGTGGCTACGGCATCAATTATTGAAGATACGACCACTAAAACCGGTTTTGACATTTTAGATACGCATTTGTTTACGCAATTTTCCAACAACATCCGCAACAATTTCGGTTACTTGAACCGTAGTGAAGATGCGGTGGTTGATGACAAGCTGTTCCGTCAGGACGGTCGTAAAGTGTTTAAAGAGGTGTGTCCGCTGGTTGCGAAAATCATCACCAAGCAGCTTGAGAAAAATGAAATTGCGCCAACTAACGTGAAGCGTTTCTGGCTGCATCAAGCCAATGCCAGCATGAATGACCTGATCTTGAAATATGTCGTCGGTAAAGATGCTGACCGTTCGCTTGTGCCGATTATTCTCGATGAATTTGCCAATACATCTTCTGCAGGCGTGATCATTGCCTTACACCGCACCGCACATGAAGTGAATGATGGCGAGTACGGCGTACTTTGCTCATTTGGTGCGGGTTATTCGGTCGGTTCGGTTCTGGTACAAAAACACGTTGTTGCATAAGGAATCATCTATTGCAGGTCGAGCATGATGCAAGATGGATAAAATGCCTCAGTGCGTTGTCCAAACTGTACTTCACCCCAACCTTTTTGGGAGCTGAACATATTGATGCTGCCAGACCTGCAATGTATGTCGGGAATCATACCCTTTATGGGGTATTTGATTCCCCGGTGCTGATTGATTATTTATATAATCATCATCAGGTGGCTGTGGTCAGTGTTGCTGATCATGGCCATTTTTATTTGCCTGGCTGGCGTACCCTGTTTAAGAAGTTCGGTGCGGTCGATGGCGAAAAAGCATATATCCGTGCAGCGATGCAGCAAGGCTATTCGATTCTGGTCTTTCCTGGAGGTGGGCGGGAAGTTTTAAAAAGAAAAGGTGAGGCCTATCAGCTGATCTGGAAACAGCGTTACGGTTTTCTAAAACTCGCGCAAGAATTTAACTATGATATTGTGCCTTTTGCTGCCTTAGGTGGCGATGAAATCTTTGAGCTGGGCTTTGATGCCAATCGGATTATTGAAAGCGCGTGGTTTCAAAAACTGTTAAAGTTGCCGCAACTGGATAAATGGTTGCGCCATGGCGATGTCATTCCATCCTTGCCAAAAAGTATCATTCCGAAGCGTCTGCCTTTTTATTTTCAATTTATGCCGCGACAGAATTTAATGCATATTGAAAATAAGGAACAATTAAAAGATTTTCGCGATCAGATCCAGCAACAAATTTATGCGGGTTTAGAATATTTAAAACAACAGCGCGATGACAAAAAAGCTTGAACAGGCTTGACCTGTATTTTATTTCCACAATGATAAATGGATGAACCAGTCATTAGGCTTTAAGGATTCATCGAGCAGATTTGATTAAATTATGAACTCGGCATACAGTACCTGGATTAGATTACTATATGATTAAAATGATTAAATTCATTTTAGCATGATCATTTAATTTGAGGCGAGTATGGAACAGGATCGTTTAGTACTGCAAGATCAAGGGATTGCGAAACAGTTACTCAGAATTTCTAAAAATCTCAATGAAATTTTTCAAGATCAGCTCAATATTGTTGATGAGCTGAATGCACAAAATATGTTTCGTATCGATCAGGAACGGCATATTGTACACGTGGCCAATGGGTTGTTTCAGTTGCAATTTCATGCCCCTGAGTCGGCGCAGACCAGTATTTTGCATTTTGATTTCACGTATCTGGGACAAAAAGCTGAATTACTGGAAGAATTCATACTGCATGATCTGTACTTTCTCACCAATGACTTAAAGCCGCAACATTCTCTGTATCTGCGTCAAAAAGCCCAGCAGCTGCGCCAGCTCTTACTCGATCAGGTGTATCTGTGGGTGCATGGTGCCGAGCGGGTGCGGGCTTATTTGAAAAATCTTTCCTTGCTTGAAGCTGAAATTATTGATCAGCTGATGATGAAAGCCAATATCTATTCTAATGCCGTTTTGACAGATTATGTCGTGAATAAAACGGCATTACCTGAAGCGCTGATCCAGATGCTGCAAGAGATCTGTTCAGTACAAAGGGTGTATGGAAATGAATTTTTACCCTTGCAAGCTTTAATGGAAGCGCTGGATGAATTTTGTTTTAGTGCAGCCCAGTGTTTGCCTGCAGCGATGTACCGCATTATGGCGCTTTCATTTGAAGAGCGCTTTAACTTGAATGAGCTAATGGAACATCAGGATGATATCCATTTGCTCTATCGGCATGCTTGCGAGCAACCAGCCTTGCTGGGCTTTGTGCGTTTGATGCGGCGTGAACTCTGGCAGCGTGATAATTTACTCTCCAAACATAATTTTCTGCACAGCTCGACTGGGGTCTGGCAAAAGAAAGTCGCAAAATTGCCCTTATTTGATTATCCGCGAGCGGTAAACTGGCTGTTTAAACAGTCTGCCGAGGTACTGGACTGGCTAAGCCGCAATATTCAGCAGAGCAGTGTACGGGTTGCAGTCACGGCATTCAGTTTTATCGATAGCAGTCAGGTTCATCCTCAAGTTATTTTAGCCACCTTGCAATACTTTCAGCATTGTTCAGCACGCATGTTTATTCATAGCTGTCATTATTTTGCCATGCAGGAAGCCTGGTTTGAGCATGAACATAATCATAGTGTGATGCTTAAAGGGCAGAATCAGGCTTTGGATGACCAGCGTATTGCCATCAGCCCATCCATTTTGTATCTGGATGAATGGATGGAGTTAATGCGCAATGTCACCCAAGGCAATGAGCAAACCGTGAAGAAAATCTATTTGCGTTTAAGCCGAGTGATGCAGGCCTATATGTTGTACTTGCACAAAATAACCAGGGTTTTCGGCGATGATTTAATGGCTTATATTCGACCGGAAACCCATCAGAATCGCGAATTTTATAGCGTGTTGCAGCGCTATAAAATGCAGCTGGATGAGTTTAGGCAGATCTTTTACCTGCGTGGCCGAAATATCCGGGTATCGGTGTTCGACGCCTATGTGCGTGATTATCTGGTTGAGTTTTTTAAGGACAATCAACCTGTAGCGAAAAGTACCAGCTGGATCGGGTTTTATCATCAGGCCACGGACTGGCATAATTACATCCAGAAGCAGGAAATTATCAGCCAGTTAAAGGCAAGTTATGCAGCTTCAGTATGGCAGCCTTTGATGCCGGAAAAAGTCATGCACTTTTCCAGCTGGAGCTTTGAAGAATTGACAGATCTGGACCGGATTATTGAAGAGTCGCAAAGATGTCAAAATTGTCTGGCAGCCAGTTATGCACAGCGGATTATTGAAAGAGAGTATGTGGCTTTTCATATGGTCTCGCAAACCGGCAAGTTGCATATGACTTTAGGCTGTTACCTGCGCGAAGGTCAGTTGATCTATGACCAACTTGAATATCCGCATAATAGAAAAACCGAATATCTTTTTGTCAATATCGCGCTGCAATTTATCTCCTGGTTAAATGGCCAGTTTGCGCCGTTTAAGTGACAGCCGCTGTCGCTAAACTTTTTTCCGGGCTTAACTTTTAGCAAAAAAATCGGTAGGCTATAGCCGTTAATTTACGGTTATAGGTCTTATGAAACAAGAAACTGCACTCAAGCTTTTGAAAGCGGGCGAAAATGTCTTTTTAACAGGTTCGGCTGGTGCAGGGAAAACCTATACACTCAATCAGTACATCAATTATTTAAAAGCCCGCAAGGTGCCTGTGGCGATTACGGCATCCACCGGTATTGCGGCAACGCATATGAATGGCATGACCATTCATACATGGGCGGGAATCGGCATCAAGGATTTTCTGGGTGATGCTGACCTGAAAAACATGAAAGAACGCAAGTACCTCAAAGAGCATCTGGAAAATGCCCAGGTACTGATTATTGATGAAATTTCTATGCTGCATGCCAAGCAGTTGAATCTGGTCAATCAGGTTTTAAAATATTTTAAAGAAAGTGATGAAGCCTTTGGCGGGATTCAGGTCATTGTCGCCGGTGATTTCTTCCAGTTGCCGCCGGTGGGTAAAAATGACGAACGTAACCGGGACAAATTCTGCTTTATGTCTGATGCATGGGTGGAAGCCAAATTTCGGGTCTGTTATCTGACCGAGCAGCACCGCCAGGGCAATGACTATTTAAATGATATTTTAAATGCCATTCGCAGCCAAAGCATAAGCGCTGAACATCTTCGGGCTTTGGAACAGACCCGCCAGCAGGATGTGGGAGAAACCTTCACCCGCTTATATACCCACAATATGGATGTGGATAGCATCAACTTTAAGCATCTGAATGCCATTGATGCCGAAAGCAAGCAGTTTGACGCGATCTGTGATGGCAATGACAAGCTGATTGAAACCTTAAAATCGTCCGTACGTGCGCCTGAAAACCTGACTTTAAAGAAAAATGCCAAGGTCATGTTTGTTAAAAACAACTTTGATATGGGCTATATCAACGGCAGTCTGGGCGAGGTCATTGGCTTTGAAGAAGATGATGAATATGGCATTTTGCCCAAGGTAAAACTGACCGACGGTACGGTACTGCTGGTGGAGCCTGAAACCTGGTCGGTCGATAACGATGCCGGTAAAACCATTGCCAGTTTTCAGCAAATTCCATTACGTCTGGCGTGGGCCATTACCATTCATAAATCACAAGGCATGACGCTGGAAGCAGCCGAGATTAATCTGGCACATACTTTTGAAAAAGGTCAGGGCTATGTGGCACTGTCGCGTTTAAAAGCATTAAGCGGCTTAAAATTGCTGGGCATGAATGAACAGGCTCTGGAACTGGACAGTCTGGCCATCAAGGCGGATCGCCGTTTTCAGGAACTGTCGGAAGAAGCGGAAAACCACTTTGAACTGATCGATTTAACGCCGCAGCATAAGGCCTTTATCCGTCATTGTGGCGGCACCCTGAATGAAGCTGAAATTCAGCGTAACGAGAAGAAAATTGCCAAAAGTGGCGGCAAAACCAATTATGCCACTGCCACACTGGATGAAACCCGTGAACTGTTTGAAGAAGGCTATGAAATTCAGGATATTGCCGTTGAGCGCGGTTTGACGCCAGCGACCATTATCAATCATCTGGCGAAATTGCATAAAGAGCAGGGCTTGGACATTTCTGTAGCTCATCCGGGCGATGAGGTGGTGGAACAGGTACGGAAAATCTATAAGCGTTTAATGAAGCGTCAAAGTCCTGAAAACTTTAGTGAAGATGGTGAAATCAAGCTGCGCCCGATTGTGGAAGCGACCAGTCCGCGTATGGGGTACGATCAGGTGCGTTTGGCTTTGTTGTTTGTAGAATAAAGCATCATCAAACTCCTGCTCATGAATGATCAGTCAGGATGTATTGATCATTCATTACATCATCGCAAACTTCGGTTAAACTAAAGTCCTTTCAATCACGATATGCACGGCTATGGCATTTACTACGTGGTATACACTAAGAAAATTCGTTTATAACAATTTACATAATGAAGACTACGAAACAAAATTTAGTCGGGCGATCAACTATTTTTTAATTTTACTGATTCTGGGCAATGCGGCAGCCGTGTTGTTGGAGTCGGTGAATGACCTGTATCAATCCTATACAGCATTTTTCGATTTTTTCGAATATTTTTCCATCTTCATTTTTTCGCTTGAATATCTGCTGCGTTTTTGGTCGGTTGCCGAAGTAAATCCATTTTACAGTGCCTGGAAAAATCGCCTGAACTGGGTCAAAAGTGGTGCCGCAATTATCGATTTATTGGCCATTCTGCCGGCTTATATTAATTTCTGGGTGCCGATTGACCTACGTTTCCTGAGAATTTTACGGCTGATACGACTGTTAAAATTAACCCGTTATTTTGTTTCCCTGCAAATTCTATTGCGTGTGATTGAGCGAGAAAAAGGATCGTTCCAGGCAGTCATTTTTATTCTAGGCATTATGATCATGATGGCTGCTGCGAGTATTTATGTGGTCGAAAGCAAAGCCCAGCCAGAGGTGTTTACCTCCATTCCTGCCTCCATGTGGTGGGCCGTGGTGACCCTGACCACTGTAGGTTATGGGGATGTTACGCCGATTACACCGTTGGGGCGTTTTTTGGGCGCAATTATTACCATTTTAGGCGTCGGGCTGGCTGCTTTACCGGCAGGTATTTTGGCCACTGGACTAACGCACGAACTGGAACAGCGTAAGCAGAATCTGGAATTAAGGTTTAGAGAGCTCTTGCAGAGTTCGGAAATTGATTTATTGAGTGATCAGGAGAAAATAGAGATCATTCGCAAAGAGGTGGGGCTCACTTCGCATCAAACTCGAGATATTGTTTTCCAGCTGCTGCGCGAACAGCGAGAAGAAGCATTAAAGCAAGAACGCGAGCAATATGCCTATTGTCCACATTGCGGAAAAAAATTGCCAGAGTAAGCTGATATTTAGGGTCCGTTGACATTTCACACATGGTTTGCATTGTAGATTAAAATTGATGACTGGGCTTGATTGATGATTAGGCCGTGAAGGATGGGTGATGTCTTCGCTGGAATTGCTGGATTGATGCGTTCCTGACAGGTTGAAATGTGTATATATGGAGCGCTAAGGTTATGGAACTCACTCCAAGGGAGCCTTGTAAAAAATAATCACTTTGAGTCGGAAAAATAATTTGTTATGTTGGTTGTGATTAACCATAAGCTGGGTCAGTTTTAACGTTGAAAAAAACAGGATGATTTTTTCATTCAATGAAAATAAAAAAAATGAAAAGGAAAATATATGAAACAGTATCAGAGAGCAGCGCTTGCCCTAGTAGTGGCCAAGCTGGAGTTTGGCAATCATAAATCAAATATTTATGATTATAATGAAAGTGCATATCCCCAAATCAGCGGTAATGTAAATGCACATGAGGCAAAACTTTATGATTATCAGCGCTCAGCAGTTTTTGAAGGACGAAATACCGGCCGGGAATTTAACCTGTATGACTATGGTCATAGCGAATATATCAGTTTAAAAAAGAAAGGCATAAAAAAATACGAAGGTTACCATTATGGCAACTCAAGTTATTATGAAATCACGGTTTCCGGTTCGACCATCAGTCTGTATGACTTTAGTACAGGGCAATATTACAATTTTAGCTAAGTCATAATGTTTTAAGGTTAAAAATAGCCTTTCAAAGAAGTTGCCTGTTTTGAAAATCCTATGCCATGTGAATGGATGAGGCAGCCTCTCATTCTTTCGATCCTTCTTTAGCCATTGCAACAAAGTTGCCAAGGCAGTTTTTTATCCCATGCCCGCGTTTTCAAGTCACAAACTGGATTCACCCATAAACGTTCTGCAGCAATGCTTTTTAATAGCGCTAAACCAGAACAAGAAGTTTCAATGCCAATCACTTCGGCATCCCTCTGTAATCTATGCTAAGCGGTCTTTAAAGTTTGAATAGTACATATGCGTATTAAGAAATTTCCTTAAAAAAAAAGATTATTTTCGTTGAAAACATCATTAAATAAAATTAAACATGAAACATACTAATTAATTTAATGCTATATTGAATAATATTCACTTATTGGTTTGATTATTCATTTTAGTAGTGCGAATAACTTCAAATTATTAATCTTATTTATTTAAAGCTTTGTCTTAGCCTCGCTACTTGAAGCATAGCTTCTCGTCTTGCGCTCAGGCAAAGCTGCTTTTTATTGCCTCTTCGCACTTCCAGCATAGCTGAAAGCCTTGCGTAAGGGCAAAACGATGTTTTGCTGGACCCTTACTCATGCTTGAAATTCGTCACTTAAAAACTTTAACGGCATTGCGTGAACATGGTTCACTAGTGGCTGCTGCCAATGACCTGTGTTTAACACCATCAGCCATTTCTCATCAGCTGAAAGAACTGGATCACTGGTATGGAGTGGAAGTGGTCAATCGCCGTAGCCGTCCGGTCACTTTTTCCAATGTGGGGCAGCGCTTGCTGAAATTGGCGGATGATGTATTGCCACAAATCCAGATTACGCAAACTGACATTACCCGTATTGTACATGGCCAGACAGGACGGATTATTTTCTCCTCTGAATGTCATAGCTGTTTTGACTGGTTAATGCCCTTGCTGAATCAATATCGTCAGCAATACCCAGATGTAGATCTTGATTTCGCTTCAGGTTTTGAAGCCAATCCGCATGAACTGCTGCAAAATGCCGAATTTGACCTGTTGATTACGGCAGATCCGATTGCCTTAAAAGGCATTGAATATTTCCCGATTTTTGAATATGAGTCACGTCTGGTCTTATCCAATACCCATCCGCTGGTACGTGCAGAACGCATCACCGTGCAAGAACTGGCGGAGGAAACCCTGATTACTTATCCGGTGGATAAGCACCGTCTGGACATCATGGCAAAACTGTTTATTCCTGCCAATATACAGCCGAAACAGATCCGGACCACGGATTTGACCCAGATGCTGATTCAACTGGTGGCCAGTGGGCGCGGCATAGCGGCACTTCCAGACTGGGTCGTGAATGAATATGAGCAAAAGGGCTGGGTGACTTCACGTCGTTTGGACTGTGTTGCTGCGAGTGGTTTGCGCCGTACTTTGTATGCAGGTTATCGAACAGAGGAAAAAGAAAAAAGCTATTTTGAAGGTTTCCTGAAACAATTGGAAAAATTCTCGCAGAAGCGTAATCCATATTATTCTGCTTAAAAAATTCGTGCCCGAATTTGTTACAGGATCAAGGCTTTATAGGGAAATTTTATGATCCGAGCTAATGGCGGATTGATTGTTGCAAGATCTTAGCTTATTCAAATCAACGATAAATAACCGTTTTTATTCTTGCTAGTCTAACGCTGGAATCGCTAAGGGAGAAGGGGTGTGAGTTCCGTGCGCTGGCTCAGCAAAGATTTATGGATTATTGCGGCAGGATTTGTCGCTGCCATGCATGTAGGCAAGTTACCACCTGCAGTTCCTGTTCTGCAAGCCGAGTTAGGCATCAGCTTGGTGCAAGCCGGTTTTTTATTGTCCCTGGTACAAGTTGCAGGCATGTGCATGGCACTTTTGCTGGGCAGCTATACCGCTAAACTTGGTTTAAAACGCTGTGTACTATTGGGCTTGAGTTTACTCGCAATTGCCAGTTTTAGCGGTGGTTTTGTACAGGCATTCCCGGCGTTGCTGGCACTTCGCGTGGTTGAAGGTTTCGGATTTTTACTGATTACCTTGAGTGGTCCCGCTTTTATCCGTCAACTGGTTCCGGTCGAGCAGTTGCAAGCCAAGATGGGCCTATGGAGTGCCTATATGGGAGGCGGAATGGGAATAGGCTTGCTGTGTACGCCATTCCTCATTAATAGTATGGGCTGGCAAGGGGTGTGGATGGGTTTCGGGATATTATCACTCGCTTTGGCTGGCGTGATTTACACGGTTATTCCCGCCATGCAAACCCATCCCCAATCGGTTGCAATACTTGATTTAATTAAGCTGACTTTAAAACATCCTCCAGCCTGGATTCTGGCGACTGTTTTTGGTGTATATGCCGGACAATGGTTGAGTCTGGTTGGTTTTTTGCCCAGCATTTATCAGCAATATCAAGTTTCTTTAGCGGTTGCCGGGGCCTTAACGGCAATCGTGGCGATTGCCAATGCCGTTGGTACCTTTGGGTGTGGCTTACTGTTACAGCGTGGTTTTCGGCCTCAAACTTTAGTCCAAACCGGTTTTTCCACCTTAATGGTCTGTGCCCTGAGTTTTTATCTGTTACGCGAATTTTTGCCCTTTATTCTGCAATTTATATTGGTTTTGAGCTTTTCATTGTTTGGCGGTTTGGTCGCAGCGGTCGTATTTTCTCAAGTGTTAAATTTTTCCGCAAAGCCGATTGCCATTACCACCACAATCGGGTTGGTGTTGCAATTTTCTGCCACCTCACAATTCCTGTTGCCGCCTTTGATTGCCTCAATTGTAATGGCCACAGGTGGATGGTTTTGGGTGGGAATTTTAATGGCCACACTGTCACTCATCGGTATGCTTTTAACCAGAATTCTATTTCGAAAAGCTGCATAAGCCATGAAGATCAAGCGTAATCAGTAACAGGGATCAGGTTTAAAATTAAAAACTTAAGAATGCCCAATAAACAGGGTAAATATTCCTGCTGCAATTAAAGGACCGACGGGAACGCCGCGCAATACTGCCACGCCTGCAACTGTACCAATCAGCAATCCTGCAACCACATCCGGCTGGTTGCTCATCAGTTTGACGCCGCGTCCACCCAGCCATGCGACCAGTACGCCAACGGCGATGGCAAGCAATGATTTGAAGCTTAAAAAAGATTTTAAAATGGCATCCCCAGGGATTTTGCCACTGGCAATAGGCGTAAGTACCCCAATGGTTAAAATAATGATGCCAATATTTAAACCGTGTTGTTGCAGATAAGGAAAATATTCACTCAGCGGGGTAATGCGAAAAACGATCAGTACACCCGCAGCAATCGTTACGGCACTATTGTGGCTAAAAATACCGCAGGCCAATAACACCAGTAGAACAATCAGGTTTAAATCGAGATGGGACATGATTTTAAGGGAGAAAGTGATAAATCATACGTATTGTATAAGGTTTTGATAAAAGATTTGCCTGAAAAAGCGGGAACAATAAAAAAAGCCGTCATTTCAGTATAGAATGCGCATTCCGTGAGAGTAAAAGGTTGGGGCTATGTTGTTGGAAAAGATGTTGCAATCGCAGGGCTTTGGTTCGCGTAAACATTGCCAGCAGCTCATTAAAAACGGAGCGATTGCCATTCAAGGTGAAGTCATCAGCAATCCCAAACATAAGCTGGATTTAAAGGATTTAACTTTTACGGTCTATGGTGAAAGCTTTGATTATCGGGAAAAGGTGTATATTGCCCTAAACAAGCCGCAAGGTTATGAGTGTTCCCATCAGGCTACCCATCATTTTAGCGTATTTGACTTGTTTGACGATGTGTTGATGAATCGCGGCTTGCAGTGTGTGGGGCGATTAGATCAGGACACCAGTGGACTGTTATTGCTCACTGATGATGGGCAATTTTTACAGGCTTTAACCCACCCGAAAAAACATGTGGCCAAAGTTTACCGTATGCAAACCGCCGATCCTGTAACGGCAGGGCAAATTCAGCAGCTAGAGCAGGGCGTGGAATTGCGCAATGAAGCGGGTATTTTTGCCGCGACGGATATCATTCTACTGGCTGAAAACGAATTGCAATTCACGATTCATCAGGGCGTTTATCATCAGGTGAAGCGAATGTTGGCGGCAGTAGGCAATAAGGTGGAGCGATTGCATCGTCAGCAAATCGGCGCCTTGACATGCACAGATTTGGAAGAAGGGCATTGGACCTATTTAAGCCCGGAACAGGTAGAACTGGCCAAGACACGAATGACGGTTTAATGGTTATTTCAGGAAACAATGATAGATTTGAAATTCATCATCCTTAACAAAGCCCATTTGTTGATAAAGTTGATGGGATTGATAGTTGTTTTTTTGAGTTTGCAGGCTAATACGCTGAGCATTTTCATGACGAGCAAATAAAATTGCAGTATCGATGAGCTGTTTGGCTGAACCCTGACGACGAAAAGTCGGGGTGACGTAAACATCATCCAGAATGTAATAATTTGCACAAGCCACCGATGAAAAGCCGAGATATAACAAAATAAAACCGGTAAAAACATCATCTTTGACATGAATGAAAATGACGCTTTCCTGATTTTCAAATCGCTGCTTTAAAAATTGATAAGATACATCCAGATTAGAAGAAGCACCATAAAATTGACGGTATTCATCAAAAAGAACAGAAAGCGGGTGTAAATCTTCTAAAGAGGCGCGTCGTACGATCATGCGATACTCCATGCTTTTTTATAGTCTTTGCATGAAGCATACCTAAGTTTTTATGAGAATTTTTCTAAATTTTGTTTGTAAATGCGACACTGTTAAGTTTTGTCACTTTCACCCAAAATCGCATTTAGTTCTTCAAATAAGTCTAAATGTTCATCATCCAGATCAAAGTCCTGATCATGAGAAACAGCTTGTTCTGCAGGAGCGTTTAAAGTGTTTTGTTGTTGTTTTAATTTTCGGATTTTCTGTAGTTGATCAAGATTAATATTTTGATTTTCAATAGAAAATGGAATGGATTTTGTTAAAACAACCTGTTTGAAAAACAGTCGGACAGCTTGTGCTGGCGTAATGCCCAATTGTTTAAACACTGCAAAAGCATGCTTTTTTTCTTGGGAATCAAGTCGTATTTGATAAACTTCGGTTTTTCTCATGATTTTTTAAATACGTCTAATTACTTAACTTTTCAGCATTTATTTTAATCAAATTGAATGTAATTTCAATATTCATACACTCGATTTACCAAAATATTTTGTAATGACAAGCATATTACAATGTCAATTCGAAATGCGATGAAAAAGCCATGTCCTGCCCGCTTAGGGGGTCAATAAATGCAAGATGCTTGGCTAACAGTTGCAGTGGTGCAGAAAAATCATCTTCCCTTTTATGCTGTACGGTTGGATAAAAGGGATCGTTTTTAATGGCAATGCCCAAGCTGTGCAAGTGCACGCGAAGCTGGTGCTGCTTGCCGGTGGTCGGTTTCAGCTCATATTTTCCCCATGCTACATCATGTTCGATCAGATCAATCTCTGTTTCACTATTTATTTTGCCTTCAATCACTTGCATGGTATAGAAGGGTTCACCTTTTTCCATGCGGTAACGTGTATAGCAGGGAAATGTTAAATTGGCATGAAACGGTGCAATAGCATGATAGGTTTTTTTCACCTCACGTTTGGCGAACATCTCCTGATAGATTGCACGGCTAGCAACCTGTTTGGAGAATAAAACCACCCCGGCAGTTTCTCGATCCAGACGATGAATCGGGGTTAGAAATTCATTGCCGGTCTGTTTTTTTAAACGAACTAAAAGCGTTTCCTGAACATATTGTCCGGTCGGACTGATGGTTAAAAAATGCGGTTTGTCGATGACCAGTAAATGTTCATTTTCAAATAAAACTTTATGTTCAAAAGGAACAGGTATTTCATGGGCTAAAAAGCGGTAATAGAACACATGACTATTTTCATTATAAGGTGCATCAACCGTTAGAATATTGCCTACGGCATTATAAATTAAACCATCGGCAAAACGTTGTTGCCATTCAGCAGGCTCAATATGCGCAAATTGCTGACAAAGATATTGATATACACTGTCTGGTGCAGGAGAGGTTTTAGGCAAAAAAACTTTACTTGCGCTAACACCATCAATCATAGGTGGAAGAAATTCAGTACTGGTCATGTGATTTGTGGTAGATCAATCTGCTGTGCATAATATCCTGCTATTTACAATGAAATGCAGGAAAAGTTCCATATTTGGAAGTGTGAACATGGGCAATAAAGCGGTGCGATGCTATCATAATTGTTCTTTTGAATTTTGTCGTGAGTAATATGCAGTATTCATTTAATTTGGCTTTAAACAATGAAGACGATACCCAAAATTTAGCACAGGTTTTGGCAGAGCATTTTACAACGGGTGTAATTTATTTAATTGGTGATTTAGGTGCGGGAAAAACCACACTGACCCGCTATTTTTTGCAAAGTTTAGGTCATCAAGGTGCAGTAAAAAGCCCGACTTATACCTTGGTAGAACCGTATAATATTCATGGAAAAGACATCTTCCATTTCGATCTATACCGTTTAAATGACCCTTATGAACTGGAGCTGATGGGCATTCGCGACTATTTGGAAACGCCGAATGCGCTATTTTTATTTGAATGGCCATCCAAAGGTGGCGATGAAATTCCACAGCCTGACCTGATCATCAATATTGAAAAGTCTGAAGATGAGCTGACGCGTACTGCAAGTTTAAGTTTCTCGTCTGCAGCATTAAACCAAGCATTAGAGAGCCATTTTAACAATGCGTGATAATTTGAGCGAACGCCGTATTCATACCCTTAATCCTGCACTGGCGAACCAGATTGCAGCAGGTGAGGTGATTGAACGTCCTGCATCGGTGGTCAAAGAATTATTAGAAAATTCAATTGATGCGGGTGCGACGGAGCTTATTATTCGGGTTGAGCAAGGCGGCAGTACCCTCATTGAAATCATGGACAATGGTCATGGGGTTCATCCTGACGATTTGGCTCTGGCCGTCATGCGGCATGCCACCAGTAAAATCCAGACAGCAGATGATTTGCATGCAATTGTCAGTTTGGGTTTTCGTGGCGAAGCCTTAGCATCGATTGCTGCGGTGTCACGCCTGACCCTGACCAGCAGTCAAAATGATGAAGGCATCGGTTATCAGGTAGAAGTCAATGGTACGGCTTTTGATCATCAGGAAATTCAGGCGGTTGCAACAAAAAAAGGTACCCATATCCGGGTACAGGATTTATTCTTTAATGTGCCCGCACGTCGCAAATTCTTAAAAAAACAGGCGACTGAATTTGGTCATATTGAAGAAATTGTGCGCCGTCTGGCATTGACCCATTTCGATATCCGTTTTGTGTTGGAGCATAACAACAATATCCGCCTGAATTTGCCGGTAGCAGATAGCGGTGAGCTGCGTTTTCAGCGTGTGCAGCAGCTCTTGGGCCGACAATTTACCGAAAATGCGTACTGGATTGATGCCGACAGTATCAATATGCGTTTGTCCGGCTGGTTGGGACATCCCTCAGATGCGCGTGCGCAAGCCGATTTGCAGTATGTGTATGTGAATGGCCGGATTGTCAAAGACAAGACCATCTCGCATGCCTTGCGTATGGCTTATGATGGCATTCTGCACGGTCATCAGCATCCTGCCTATTTGCTGTTTTTGGAAGTCGATCCTGAAAATATCGATGTCAATGTGCATCCAACCAAGCATGAAATCCGTTTTTTAAATCAGCGTGAAGTACATGAGTTTGTACGTCATTTTGCTAAAGAAAAGTTGTCTCAATTTCAAACGGCCACAGCTGAACTGGCTTCGGCCATGAAAAGGGATGAAGCAGATCAGCTTGCTGCTGTGCAGCCGCAACCGCGTTATCAGGAACAGTTTCAACTGCATAAGGCGGTAGATGCCTATACGCCACAACCGGAAGCGCAAATTTCTACCGATGTGCTGAGTGATTTTAATGCCAGCAGTCCGCAAACGGTGCATTATGCCTCATCTCATGTCGCAAATAGCTATTCAGGTTCACAACAGCTGAATAATGCCTTAAAAAGCTATCTGGCACCGTTACGTGAAGAAACGGATATTCCATCCTCTCCAATCAATAGCCTAAGTGATAGTCATCATATTGAAAAGCCGCAATCGACCTACGTGGATGAACATCCGTTGGGTATCGCCATTGCACAGTTACATGGCATTTATATTCTGGCGCAAAACAGCGAAGGCCTGATTATTGTCGATATGCATGCAGCGCATGAACGCATTGTGTTGCAGCAAATGAAAGCCGCATGGGATAAGCCTGAATTCTGGACATCACAACAACTGCTGATTCCTAAAGTGATCAGCATCAGTCGTATGCAGGCGATGCGGGTGGATGAGTTAAAAAGCCAGTTGGCACGACTGGGTCTGGAAATTGACCAATATGGCGATGAACAGGTGATTGTGCGTGGTGTTCCCGCCATTTTGCACAAGGCCGATTTCGCGGCTTTAGTCCCTGAATTGCTGAATGATCTCGATCCCAATGATGAAGCACAGGGATTGTTGCAAAAGCGTGACCAGATTCTAGCAGGCATGGCCTGTCATGGAGCAGTACGTGCGCATCGTATTTTAAGTCTTTCGGAAATGAATGCTTTACTGCGCCAGATGGAACAAACCGAATTTGCCAGTCAGTGTAACCATGGACGCCCCACCTGGCGTGCATTTCCACTTTCACAATTAGATAAACTTTTTGCTCGAGGAGAGTAGTTGTACATGTCGAATCAATTGCCGGTCATCAATTTAATGGGACCAACTGCAAGTGGTAAAACCGCTTTGGCATGTGAACTTTATGAGCAGGGCCATTTCGAGCTGATCTCCGTCGATTCTGCGCTGGTTTATCAGGACATGGACATTGGTACCGCGAAGCCGACGAAGGAGGAGCAGGCGCGTTATCCGCATCATCTCATCGATATTATTACCCCTTTGGAAGTCTATTCGGCAGCCCAGTTTGTCGAAGATGCCTGCGGGTTAATTGATGATATTCATGCACGCGGTAAAACTCCAATTTTAGTTGGTGGTACCATGCTGTATTTCAAGGCTTTATTGGAAGGATTGTCGAGTAATTTACCGAGTGCGGATTATGCCGTACGGGCTGAAATTGAGGCCAAGGCGGAGCGTGAAGGCTGGGAGTCGGTCTATCAGGAACTATGTAAGGTTGACGCTTTGGCAGGGCAGAAATTTAAGGTCAGTGATAAGCAACGCATTATTCGTGCCTTGGAAGTATTTAGACTGACCGGACAGCCAATTACAAAACTACAAGCTGAACAACCCAAAAATATACCATATCGCTACACATTTCATAATCATGCTTTATTGCCTGATCGTGTAGAATTACACAAGCGTATCGAACAACGTTTAAAAACTATGTGGGATATTGGATTTTTACATGAAGTAGAAGGTTTGATTGAAAAATACGATTTAAATGATAATTTACCATCCATGCGCTCAGTTGGTTATCGACAAGCTCTAGAATTTATACAAAAAAGTGATCTAAGTGTCGAAAAACGACGGGAAATGGAGGATAAGTCTTTATTTGCAACACGACAACTGGCAAAACGTCAATATACTTGGTTAAGATCTTTGCAAGAATCGCATAATTTTAAAACATATTTGACGGTCCAGCAGGCTCAAGAAGACTTGCGAAAGTGTTACGGATAAAGCAAAATTTAGTAACTATCTTTTTTATAATTTTTATTGAGAAATAAAGATAGTTTTTTGCGCTGATTTTTAATTTTTTGGAGTTATAACATGTCTAAAGGTCAAACTTTACAAGATCCGTTCTTAAATTCTCTCCGTAAGGAACGTATTCCTGTTTCTATCTTCCTTGTAAATGGTATTAAGTTACAAGGTCATATTGAATCATTTGACCAATATGTTGTTTTGTTAAAAAATACTGTAAGCCAAATGGTTTACAAACATGCGATTTCTACAGTTGTTCCTGCACGTAATCCACGTCCTGCCGGTGCTCCTGCTGGTGCTCAAGGTGCTGGCGGTTTTGGTGGCGGTCAGCCTCAAGGTGGCTTCGGTGGTCAAGGTGGCTTCGGTGGTCAAGGCGGCTTCGGTGGTCAAGGCGGTTTTGGTAGCCAAGGTGGCTTCGGTGGTC
>NZ_SJOC01000024.1:0-21791 GCF_004331195.1 Acinetobacter sp. ANC 4216
GGGCGCTTAGCTCAGTTGGTAGAGCGTCTGCCTTACAAGCAGAATGTCGGCGGTTCGATCCCGTCAGCGCCCACCAGATTTTTTGCGATGCAGCGGTAGTTCAGTTGGTTAGAATACCGGCCTGTCACGCCGGGGGTCGCGGGTTCGAGTCCCGTCCGCTGCGCCATCCTTAGAATCAAAATTGCAAGACCCTTTAAGGGCGCTTAGCTCAGTTGGTAGAGCGTCTGCCTTACAAGCAGAATGTCGGCGGTTCGATCCCGTCAGCGCCCACCATATCTTTTAAAGATTTTTTCTTTTTCAGATATAGCTACTTAGAAATAAGTATCGTGATGCAGCGGTAGTTCAGTTGGTTAGAATACCGGCCTGTCACGCCGGGGGTCGCGGGTTCGAGTCCCGTCCGCTGCGCCATTTTCTAGATTCCTTGACTAGGAAATGTTATTCAAGCAAGATTTCTTCTTGCGTCATAAAAATAGCAGTGCTATTTTTATTCCTCAAGGGCGCTTAGCTCAGTTGGTAGAGCGTCTGCCTTACAAGCAGAATGTCGGCGGTTCGATCCCGTCAGCGCCCACCACATATTCTCCTTGATCAAATTCTATTTTTCTCCTAAAATCTTTAGTTAATAATAATTTTAACTATTGAAAAATCATGAGAAATCCATACCAACGCAAGGCTGCGTCCAAAAACCAAAATAATAGCTATAACGCGCAAGAGATTTACAAACAATTTGTTGAAACGATTGTAGGCCAAGGTTATGTTCATGCCCTGTATGAAGATGGCTGGGCATTATGTGCAACGCCTACCGGTCAGCGTGCATTTGCCATCTGGCAAAGCAAAGGCTTGGCAAAATTGCTGGTGAAAGACAATTGGGCAAATTATCACGTTGAGGATATTTCACTTAAAGATTTTGTTGAAAAAGTCATTCCTTTTTTACGTCAGGAAAGTACCTGTGTATCGATGGATTTAACGCCGGAAGGGCAAAATGTGCTGGTGGCGCCTGAAAAATTATTATTGGATATTAAAAATTATCTGTATCAGATTTACCTGCAAAAACCTGAATTGTTTAAAGATGAAAAACTGCCTTTACCCCGTAGCATTCGTTTGAACTGATTTTAATATTCCTGTAAAAACCAGCCACTGATAAAGGCAAAATATTCGCGTAACCAGGAGTTATAGCGAATATAGAGCGGGGTTGGGGCATTGAGAGTAATAATCTGTTGGTAACCTTGATGTTTTGCAATGGCTTTGGCACGTAAAATATGAAAGTCACTGGTGACAATGACAACAGGCTGCTTTAGAGAAATATGCTGCTGTGCCAGCAAAGGCTGCACATTACGCAGATTTTCTGCAGTACTGGTACTTTTAGCTTCTAATAGAATACGTGATGGGTCAATATGATGCTGTTGCTGCAGATATTCAGACATCACGGTTGCTTCAGAAATCTGTTCTTTAAATCCCAGACCTCCGGTCACGACCAGCAGGGCTTCCGGGTAACGTTTGGCATAAGCAGCTCCAACGTCCAAACGCTGCTTTAAGGTGGGAGAGGGTCGGCCATTTTCAATGCCGCTGCCCAGTATAATCACGGCAGAAGCGGGCTGAACAGCATTGGACTGCTGAATGCTATATTGTAGATAACTGAAAAATATCACTAATGTGCTGATCCAGAGAAAAAATCCCGCCCATGCGTAGCGCCATAAGGTCTGTCTTAACGGGGTGAGCTGAATAAAGTTGTGGATCCGGTTAAAAAACAGGGCATAGAGCATCAGTCCTGTACCGATGATCAATGGAAGAATAATGCCGAGATGAATTTTATCCAGTGACAGTAACCATAAGCTATCGAGAGTCAATAGACTGCCAATGATAAAACTCAGGCGACGTTTGATACTGCTGGACATAGAATGACTCTGGGCGAATGTTGTTGCTAGTTTAAACAAATTGGATACTTTAAGTATAAAAAAACCGGGTTCTGAGACCCGGTTTTTTTTATTGACTTCAATGATTAGTAGACATCACGGCGATAACGTCCATCCTGACGTAGCTGATCAATTACAGCTTCACCCAGAATGTCGGTTAAGGCCTGATCGACATCGCTGGCCATACCGTTGATGCTACCGCAAACGTAAATCACTGCACCCTTGTCAAGCCATGCTTTTAGCTCTTGTGCCTGTTCACGCAATTTATGATGCACATAGACTTTTTCAGCCTGATCACGCGAGAAGGCCAAATCCAGGCGTTGCAGCATGCCAGTCGTTTGCCAGGCTTCAATTGTGCTTTGATAGAAGAAGTCATGTTCACGCTGGCGTTCACCAAAGATTAGCCAGTTTTGCGTATAGTCCTGACGGGTACGTGCATGTAACAAGCTCATTAAGCCTGCCAGACCGGTACCGTTACCAATACAAATGATAGGACGGTTGTCATCAATCAGGTGGAAAGCTTCATTGTTACGGATACGCAGCGCAATCTCGCTATTTAATGGGGCATGCAGAGTCAGCCAGCCTGAACCCAGACCCAATTGACCTTGAGCATTGGACTGTTGGCGCACCACTAAACGCAGAACTTGTTGTGAAGGAATGCTGGCAATGGAATATTCACGTGAAGGCAGCGTTGGAAGTTGCTCCAGTAAATGATCCATATTGGCAAAAGGTTCAACTTCAACGGTTAAATCTTTATTCCATAAGGCCTGTTCAATATTGATCTTTAACGAATCTACAGGGGTATTCGGCTGAATTTGATGCTGCTGCATAAACAGGGCAATACGTTCAGCACTGTTACCGGGTTGAATCTCGGCGATATCACCGGCTTGCCAGCTCACTTCATGATCCGGCTTTAACTCGATATTAAAGGCCGGTGCACCGAGGCTGTTCGGGTTGAGCAGATCACGTTGGGTTAAGGTCCAGCGATCGAAAGTTTTTTCGATATTCATGGCTTGTAACTCAAGCTGAGTCACGTTTGCTAAAGCGCTATTCCACGTTTGAATCTGCTCTTGATTGGCATTATCCACTTCAATGATATTAAACAGCTGCTGGGCACCATTCTGTTTTAACCAGTCATCAATTGCATGACCGAAATGACAGAAAGTGTCGGCATATTCACGGGAACCCAAGGCCAATACTGCATAGTGCAGATGGCTTAAATCAGTTTGCTTGCTCAGTATTTTTTTGACAAAGCCCGAGGCTAAATCAGGTGCTTCACCGGTACCGTAAGTACTGGCCACAAATAAAACCTGTTCGGTATTTCTTAAATCATCCAGACTTAAATGTTGTACAGATTTCACGCTGGCAGGTTGATGCGCCTGTTGCAGGCTGGTGGCAGTACGCCATGCCAGCTGTTCTGCCATTCCGGTTTGTGAGGCATAGACAATCAGCCAGGGTTTTGCATTGGCATCAATATTGACTGCGGTTAAGCCCTGACGTGCAGCTTGAGTCTGTTTCTTCTGTTTGCGACGTTTCAGATAAAGCATCCAGCCAGTGACAAAGAACAATGGCATACTCAGAGCAGCCAGCATGGCCAGGAACTGGTAAACCGGACCAAAGAAGCTACCCCGGTGTACCGGCAGCATGCTGCTCATGATTTTTTCGTTGAGTTTTTTGTCTTCGTAAAGTTCCATCTCTTTGATGGTAGATGCTTGATAGTCAAATGTGGCTTTGTTGCGTGCGCGTTCATGCTGGGGAATGGCATCGACAAAGCTAATTTCAAGTTCACCATTGGCTTTTTTCGGGATATTCAGGGTAATGCTTGAATAATCGCGGCCTACTTGAGCATTAAAGCCGTTCCAGCTTTGGCTAAGAGCCAGATTGATCTGTTCCGGGCTTAAGCCTTTTTTCTCGCGTTTTTCACCGCGCTGAGGTTCACCGGCTTTTTCAGGGTTGCCTGTAGCTGCATTACGCATTGCTTCATTTGGACCCTCACGGTTGCTGCGAGCTTCACCACCTTTTGGCGCTTCAGCTTCACCCTTGGCTTGCGGCTGTTCAACACCCATCACGGTATACAAGCCGCTACGCCACCAGCCATAAGACCAGGTTAGGCCGGTACATGCGATAATCAGGAAGAAAATCACCACCCAGGTACCCACCACAGCATGTAAGTCCCAAAGGAAATTACGACCTTTCAATTGTGGCTTGAGCATGAACCACTGTTTAAAAGAATGCTTTTTCGGCCAGCGCAGATATAAACCACTGAGTACAAAAAAGATCAGCATGAGGGTACAGGCCCCGGTGATCTGCTTGCCGACCGGCCCGATGGTTAAATTGCGATGCAACTGCTCGATAAACTTGAAAAATTCTCGTCCTTTAATCTCCGGTAACACTTCGGCTGTATAAGGATTAATCATCATGGTATAGCCCTTGCGTGCACCTTCCTTGACAATATTAATGCTTGAAGATGCGGTCGGGTCTTTGGCCACGGTGATGCTGTTAATTTTCATGTCCGGATCAGTTTTTTGAAAATGCTGATACAGTTCGGCAGGGGTTAATTTATCTTGTTTTTCAACCTGGACGGTATAGCTAGCCGGATTGAGCCATTTCTGGATGGGCTGTTCATATGAATAAATGGCACCGGTCACTCCCATAAGGGAGAGGATTAACCCGGCAGTAATACCAAGAAACCAGTGAATCTGGAAAAAGATTTTTTTTAACATAGCCGAAAAAAGAGGGTGAGAAACGGAATTAAACTGAATTATAACTGAACTTTGCCAAAATGATATCGATTTTGTAGGTAATATTTATTCTCATTATCATTTAATTTTGTCGGAATTAAAAACCCCCAGTCTGGAGGTTTTTATTTAAGGGTCTAGCTAGAGTTCGCGTTAAATCTGTTTTGCTTCGCCCACACTTTCAGTCAGGTGCTTGCGAATGGTATTGAAAGAAAAATTCTTGGAATCCATACGCTTTGGCAAGATATAGGCACCTTGCTGACCTTTGACCTTGAAGTTAATCAACATGAAGTCCGGGGTATTGTACCACTCATAAATATCTTTCCAGCCAATTGCACCGACACCTTCCTGTGCACCCATTTGCTGGCGCATCACGATACCGTGAGGCTGTACGCCCAAACGGATGCCTTTAATTTCCTGCACCGGAAATTCATTCATCTTGCGTTTTACATACCATTCCAGACCGAATTTACGGATGAGGAAATATGCAAGCACACAGACCAAAGCCACCCAGCAGAAAATAGTGGAATAGTTTTTCAGCAAGATGATCCCGACAATGGAAAGTAGGGTCACAGCTGCCATGATGATCCAGGCTTTGGTGCCGATTTTATTGGTGCTACGCCAGATGGCAAGTTGAGCTTGACGTTGTTCAGCCTCGGAAATTTCATAGTTCACAGGCTGCAGGGTATAAGCGTATAAATTTTTCGCGGTCATAATAAAAATAACAAATTTAGAACTGTAAAAAGTTTAGCATTATTTATACCAATTCAGTGAGTATATTGTTCCAAAATCATCCTATTTATAATGAGGCGAGTTCGGTGGCTTTTTCATCACGGTCATGGCTCAAGCTTTGCTTTAAACGACTGAGTTGATTCAGAATACTGAGCATCAACGATAATTGCTGCAAAACAATCAGCGCTTTTTGATCATCTTCATTATTTTGGCTTAAGCGTTGGCGTATGGTATTCAGCATATTCTGTGCCGTCAGGTCAGGTACTTCATCATTTAACAGTGCCCCACGAATATCCTCTAAAGCCTTGTTCAATAACTGTAGAACTTCCTGATCTGCAATTTTTTCACGATGTGCGCCCAGTGCAGCAATATAGCTGAGCAGGGTGTGATTCAAGCACAAGAATTCAAAGGCCTGGCTTTTTTGCGTCGGATCAAAATCAGGTTCTGTGGCGAGGGTGGAAATCAGTGAGGCCACATCTGCATCGTTATTATGTGCAGCACGACGCACCACACGATATTTCAAACCGTTATTACGCCCATTTTTGTACTGTTCAATGACTTCGGCCAAATATTCACATTGAGCGGTGAGTGAGCGTCGGATTGTGCGGGGTAAACGACGGAATTTCCAGTCCGGAAAGATAAAACTCACCCCAAACCAGGCCAAGGCACAGCCAATCAAGGTATCAATCATGCGCGGAAGGGCTGCGGCAAAACCCATTCCATCGAGGTTAAAATTGATTAACGCCAAAATGGTGATAAAAGCGGTGGCCTGGGCATATTGCTTACTGCGTAATTCAAAGAACAGTACCCCGCTTAAAATCAGCAGCAATAATTGACCTTCAATCGAAGGAATAAAATACAAAATGGCATAGCCGAGAATAATGCCGACCAAGGTACCCACAATCCGTAGGCGCAGGCGGCGTTTGGTGGCGTTAAAGTTGGGCTGGCTGACAAAAAGAGCGGTCAGTAAAATCCAGTAGCCATATTCAATATTGGTCACCTGAACAAAAATATAGCCAATAAGCAAGACGATGGACACACGAATTGCATGTCTAAACAGCACCGACTCTGGGGTTAAATGCTGCTTGATCCGAATCACAATATCATCCCAGCCTTTTAAATCATCATCTTTCAGCTGGTTTTCAATATGCTTGCTTTTATCGAACTTGATATGCCGTTCTGTTTCTACGTTGCGAAGTTGCGCATCAATCGACTTTAAGTTTTGATACAGGGAAAATAAGGCATTGACCCAAACCTGATCGTATTGCTGTTCGGTGCGCAATTTCTCAAGAGACAGCTTTAAATTGGCAAAAGCATGTTTAAAGCGTTTGTTATGCTGATAGGTTTCACGATTTAAAATACTGGAACTCAAGTCTTTACAGGCTTTGCCCTGAATCGAGAGAATGCGTTGAAAGCGAAATAAAATGTCACTATGTTCAAAAATCTTGACCAGTTTTTGATAATCAATATGCGCTGAATCTGCACGTTCATGAATATCCTGAGCCACAAAATAGTATTGCAGGCTGCGACGGGTATCTTTTTGTCCACGGTCGCCTTTTAAACGGGTTAACAGCGCCGTTTTCATCTCGTTGAAAATACCGACCAGCTTGCCATTTTCCAAAGACAGCTCAATCATGCTTTGCTGATAACTGTCTGGTGTCATGTCGACATCAAACAGGTTCGATTTGGCAAACAGGAAGTCACCCAGTGATGAGTAGCATTGGGACAGTTTGTCCTGAACCTGGCGAACCGGAAATAACAGAAAACTGATGGTGGAAAGCAGACCATACCACATCGCACCGGCAACCAGCAGTCCAGCCTGCATATACCATTGATCAAACAGTCCAACGCCGAGCATCGAATAGACCGAAATGACCAGACAGCCATAGGAAATGGTCGCATAACGGCGTCCTAATGAGCCGAGCAGAATCCAGCCAATGCAGGACACAATCAGCCCTATGGCAAACAAAACAGGATAAGGAAATAAAAAATAAATCGAGGCGGCAGTAATAAAGAAGCCGATGTAAGTATAAATCAGGTTCATGATCCGCACTGAAAAGCGGTCATCAATATCGCTTAAACCGGCAGCAACCACGCCTAAGGTCAGCGGAATGGTGGCTAACTGCTGTCCCATAACATAAGGCACAAAGGCGGTACCTGCAAATGCAATAATCATGCGCAGGTTATACATAAATGTCGTGTTGTAAGTCGCTTGTTTAAGACGCGTAAGCCAAGATTTCAAGTTATGTCCTAATCACTAAAGGAGGTATGCCTCAGGAAGTGAAATTATGTGAAATTTCACTCTCAATCCTTAAAATAATACTATGTACAGTGTAAGCTTGTCTTTAAAGCGCCCATTTAAAAATTGAATATAGATATGTCTGTACAGCAATCTACACGGCAGTATTCCACAACATGGATTATGCTGCTGGCATTATTGACCTCACTAGGTCCACTTTCTATTGATATGTACTTGCCAGCCTTGCCGCAAATGGCACAGGATTTTGGCGTCAGTACGCAAATGGTGGCCAATACTTTACCAGCTTATTTTTTGGGACTGGCTTTAGGACAGCTGATCTATGGTCCTTTAAGC
This sequence comes from Acinetobacter sp. ANC 4216, assembly GCF_004331195.1. NCBI lineage: Bacteria > Pseudomonadati > Pseudomonadota > Gammaproteobacteria > Moraxellales > Moraxellaceae > Acinetobacter > Acinetobacter sp. ANC 4216. Next base: position 7,974 of record NZ_SJOC01000024.1, read on the forward strand.
GACCGGATTGGGCGCAAAACGCCACTGTATTTTGGTTTAACCCTGTATGTGGTTGCAAGCCTGCTGTGTATTTTTGCCGTCAACGAATGGAGCTTAATTGCTGCACGGATTTTACAGGCGGTCGGGGGCTGTGTAGGAGTCGTCATTGCCCGGGCTGCCATTCGTGACCGTCTGGATATGCAGGCATCTGCACAGGCCTTTGCCAGCATGATGATTGTGATGGGGATTGCGCCGGTTATCGCACCCAGTTTAGGGGCAGTGGTATTGAAGTTCTTTGCCTGGCAGGCAGTTTTTGGGTTTCTGATGCTGATCGGGTTGATCTGTTTAGTCTGTGTACACTTTTTCTTTAAAGAAAGTCTGCCGGCTGAACGCCGTTTAAAGCTGAACGTCGCCCAGATTATCCAGCTGTACGGCAGTATTTTTAAAGACCCGAGTTTTAAATGGCCAATGCTGGCCGGCTGTTTTTCTGGCGGCATTTTATTCTGTTATATCAGTTCATCTGCTGCTGTATTGATGGATGATTATGGATTAACGCAACAGCAATTTGCTTATGCCTTTGGCCTGAATGCTTTTGGTATCATGTTGCTATCCACCCTAAATAAAAAGCTTGGCCATCAATTTTCAGTTCTGAACCGACTGAAAATAGGGAGCGTCATTCAGTTGCTTGGAGCCTCGATTTTATTCAGCGCAGGCTTAATTGGGCATAGCCCATTATGGGTGGTATTGATTGGCATGTTCTGGGCAGTGGCAGGAATTGGTTTTACCGGACCGAATGCGATGGCTTTAGCCATGGCGGAACAGGGTGCGCAAGCGGGAACAGCCAGTGCCATTATGGGGAGTATGCAGTTTGCCTGTGGTTTGCTCGGCGGCGTGATTTTGAATTTCCTGGTTTGGAATTCTCTGCTCAATATGGGAGTGCTGATGCTGATCTTCGTGGGCGTTACTTTGCTTTGTATTCTGCAACTCAGCAGACAATTGCAGAATAGACGTTTAAATACCTAAAACCAATATATAAAAAGAGACCTTTAAGCTTATTCGTGCTAAAGGTCTGTTTGAATTAAAACTGTTTATTTGTCCATAAACGCGGCGATATCCATTTTTCTGGGCATCTTCAGGAAAAGGTTTTCCTGAAGGTGCCCGGCTTGCTACGGTTAAAATATCTTTAATGATTTGCGGATCAACCGTCCGGCTCAAAAAAGCCCGTACTGAATGGCGAGAAGTAATGGCATCATTCACATGCTGAGCAAGTTGCAAATTCATAAAAAATTCTTTTGAAATGAGTTTTTTAGTGCGGTTTTAGTTTATACATTAGTCGAATGTCTGCTTGTTCAGCTTGAGGTGGAATTTTTCTAAGTCTAAGAATATTCACATTATTTTTTTATTACATCTAAAAATAAGATTATTTTTCAGTCAATGTTCGGGAAAACTGATTTTAATAAAAGCTGAAAATTGCTAGATTTGCCATGACAGGTAAGTTTTTACATGTTGCAATTTTATAATATTTTTAAGTTTTTTTACTGTACTCATAAGCTGAAAATGCGATGGTTTTTTAAGCTTTTTAATTTTTTGAAGGAAAATTTTTCATAGATTTATTAGGTTTTTAAAAATCACAAAATGCATGGATGCGAATATTTAACAAATCGGAGATTTTAAGAATGAGTCAATTACGTAACGGTAAATTTATGGCTAAAGGTTTGGCATTGGCAGTTACAGCGGTAATGGCAAGCACTACCTATGCAGGCACAGCTGAACAGAAACAGATTCAGGACTTACGTAAAGAAGTAGAAGCATTAAAATCTTTAATTCAACAACAACAGCAAGTACAACAACAGCAACAAACCCAAATTGAGCAGGTAAAAGCCCAGCCTGTACAACTTGCTGCTGCACCTGCAGCAAAACCTGAATCAATCACAGGCTTTAAAACTAAAGCGGGCGCCAGTGTAAACCTATACGGTTTTGTTCGTGGTGATGCCAACTATATTATTGAAGGTGCAGATAACGATTTTAACTCTGCTCACACGAGTAAGGGTGAAGCACAAGACAAATTACGTGCGACAGCAAAAACGACTCGTTTAGGCTTAGATTTTAATACACCTGTGGGTGATGCAAAAGTCGGTGGTAAGGTAGAAGTTGACTTTGCCAGTGCAACTGAAAACTTGCGTATCCGTCATGCTTATTTAACCTATAACGACTGGTTATTCGGTCAAACGACTTCGAACTTCCTGTCAAGTCATGCGCCAGAAATGATTGACTTTAATACAAATATTGGTGGCGGTACAACGCGTGTTCCACAAGTTCGTTACAACTTCAAACTTGCCCCTACAACTCAATTGTTTGTTTCTGCTGAAAAAGGTGATAGTAAATTTACTCAATTGGATGCTACAACTGCTAAACCTGTAGATTCAACAACTAAATATAGCATACCTAGCTTAACTGCTAAATTGGTTCAAGGTTTTGCCGATGGTAAAGGAAATGCATCTGCCCGTGCTTTAGTGGAAAATTATAAATCTGCAGACGATAGTGCAGTGGCTTGGGGCTTGGCAGCTGGTGCTTCTTATGCAGTGACTGAGCAGTTAAAGTTAAATGGTGATGTTTCGTATTCTCAGGGCAATAGCAATTATTTATATGGTGCTAATTCAGCTTATGTGCTTGATGGTAATAATATTGAGCAAAATGAATTTACTGCTGCCCAAGTCGGTGCAACCTATAAAATTTCACCTAAATTACGTTCGACTTTAGCCTATGGCGCTTTGTTTGCAGATGATGGCACTAAATATGCTAAATCTGCATTGACTACAAATGCGAATGAAAAAGTACAACAAGCGTGGATTAACTTTATCTATTCTCCAGCAGCTCCAATTGATTTAGGTGTGGAATATATCAATGGTAAGCGTGAAACTTTTGCTGGCGAGTCATATAAAGATAACCGTGTCGGTTTGATGGCTAAATATAATTTCTAATTCAAAACGTAGAATAGAAAAAGAGGCGACTGGTTCGCCTCTTTTTTTATTTGAAAAATTATTTTTAATCTCCAGTTTATATTCAGGTAATCTAATTTATATGATCGTTATCCGTCCTGACCCTACAGGTAAAATCTGGTTATGAAAAAAAAGCTCAAAAGGTGAGATAATATAAAGATAAGATGGCAAATGTATGAATAAGGTTTTTTAAAAAGCTGAAATAGCGTGATCATCACATTACGAATTACTACAGTTTTTCAAAGATCCAGTTCTTAAACTATCTGCTTTTTGCGAACAGCTTTATTTATCTTTAGGTGGTTCATGCGCAATATCAAATTTAGTTTTATTGTTTTGGCAGTATTGGGATTGGGCGGATGTCAAACGGTTGCCCAATCTAAGCTTACTGTTGGTTCGACAGGACTATCTGAGCCACCTGCTGCAGATGCTCAAGTCCGGGCAGAGCGTATTAATTTTAAAAAAATCAAACAGCAGGAAAACCGTCCTATTGTTGCCTTGGTACTGGGCAGTGGTGGTGCTCGTGGCTATGCTCATATCGGGGTCATTCAGGTACTGGAAAAGCAGGGTATACACCCGGATCTGATTGTAGGCACCAGTGCGGGCAGTATTGTGGGTTCCATTTATGCCAGTGGCAAAACGGCAGAAGAACTGCGTGATATTGCTTTAAGCATGAAAGCCAACGATGTGCGTGATATCAAGCTGGATATGAAAGGCTTTTTTGACGGTCAGAAGGTTGAAAATTATGTGAATCAGCAAGTCAACAATACGCCTCTGGAGTCGCTAAGAATCCCGATGTACGTGGTCGCAACGGAATTGAAAGAAGGCAAAAAAGTCGTCTTTAACTATGGCAATACCGGGCAGGCGGTACGTGCTTCCGTGTCTATTCCAAGCATGTTTATTCCTACCCGAATTGGGACGGATGAATATGTGGATGGCGGTCTGGTGAGTCCGGTGCCTGTAGGCGTGGCACGTGATTTGGGTGCGGATATTATTATTGCCGTGGATATTCTTGCACAACCCATGCATACCGAAACCACGAATGTGTGGGGAATGTTCAATCAGAATATCAATATTATGCAGAGCCGTTTAGCTGAAGAAGAGTTAAAGCATGCAGATATTGTGATTCAGCCGGATTTAAGGGAAAAAGGGCATATATTTGATGTGAAAGGCCGAGCAATGACCATGCAAGCCGGTGTGGATGCAGCACAAAATCAATTAAATACCATTACCACCTTGTTGAAACAGAAGCATTATCCATTCGGCCATAGCATTCAACAATTAAGTGCACAAGATTAGGCACTTCAATCAATGGCAATGATGAAATTGAATTTCTAAAGGTCTCAGATTCATCATTGCACTGCTGTTATGTTTTAGTCTGTTTTCACATGGGTTTTGATGAATTCTTCCTTAAAACTCATGAAATTCTATTATAAAGACAAACTAATTAATTGAAATTATTCAATAAAATAAACTAAGTGACTAAAGCTTTCATACGATATGAGTTTTATATTAATGTTTTTTGTTCAATGATTTAAGTTTACCGGTAAATAAAAACGCTCTACACTGGATGTTGTCGAAATAGTCATAAAAACATATTTTTGTAAGGATGATTAAATGCAGAGCAACAGTATGAAAATAGAAAAGTTTACCCTAGGCCAAAAAGTCAAAATGGCAAGTATGGGAAATCTGGTATTTACCGTCATTGCAGAAAACACCGATGGTACCTATTGTATTGAGACTCAAATCGACCAGCAAAATGTGTTGAGCTACGGCAATATCTCTAAAGAAATGCTGCGTGATGTCACTGCTTGATCTTATCTGAATGCATTTATTGAATCTGTCTGAGATTACAGGTTAACAATGGCAGCTATGCTCAAATGGATTAAACTTTTGTTTTATCCTTGCCTATTCAGACCATGACCACAATATATGTATTTAAAATACCTGGCCATATTTTTGTAATCTAATTTTTAGAACAAATATTCTATTAAAATCAGTCTATAAGAAAAATGCTTATATGTCAGTGATTTGATCATTTTGATATATATTTTTTTGAATGATGGCAAAATTACTATAAATAATAATGATGGGTTTATTGGCAATTTCGACATTTTATTGCCCAGAAAAACGATATAATCTTTCCTTATACTATTGTCTGTAAAAGAATCTAGAGAACGCGATGTCCCCATTAGATCAAATTGCTCCAGCATTAGATGATCAGTCTGAACTAACCATGACAGTTTTAATGACTCCTGATATGGCAAATTTTTCAGGAAATGTGCATGGTGGAACAATTTTAAAATTACTGGATCAGGTTGCATACGCATGTGCTAGCCGTTATTCAGGCAGTTATGTGGTGACTTTATCGGTGGATAAAGTAAATTTTAAAGAACCGATTCATGTTGGTGAACTCGTGACTTTTCTTGCCAGTGTCAACCATGTCGGTCGTACCTCAATGGAAATCGGGATTCGTGTTGAAGCGCAGAACATTCAAAAACGTACCGTACGTCATACCAATAGTTGTTATTTCACCATGGTCGCCGTGGATGAAAATGGTAAACCGAAACAGATTCCGCCATTAAATCTGGACAATGACTGGAAACGTTGCCGTTTTGAGGCGGCTGAACATCGTAAAGTGGCGCGCTTGCAAGAAAGCCATCATCCTTCATGCAGTATTTATAAAAAAACCTCGCAATGCTAATGGGTATTGAATGAAAAGGGCCGCTTTGAAGCGGTCCTTTTTTTGATTTTAAAGAAAAGATCAGCCCTATACAGAAAGCAAAAATTAGCCTAATATAAAACGATACGTATCGTTTCGTTTTTGGTGGCGAATGACTGAGCTAGAAAAAACTTCGCGTCGTAAGCAATGTATTTTGAATGCGGTGACTGCTGCATTGGAACAAGATGATTACAGTCGTTTAACCGTAGAAGACATTGCCGCACGAGCCGGGGTAGGCAAGTCGACCATTTATCGCTGGTGGAAGCATAAATCTGATCTGGTCTTTGATGCCTTTAAGGAGCATACCGCTTCGGTGTTTGATCTGGACTTCGAGCAGAGTCTGGAATTCAATCTGAACCAGCAGCTTTTAAAATTGTCCCTCGCGCTAAATCATCCTTTGGGACGGGCCTTGCTGGTGGTCATGGCCGAGCATCGTGAAGCAGCCGGTGAGTTTTTTAGGCTGTATTTATTACCGCGTCGTGAGCAGACACGCAAGCTGATTCAACTCGCCATAGAGCGTAATGAAATTATTGCAAATTACCCGTTTGAACTGATGCTGGATACGCTGTATGGGCCGATTCATTATCAGATTATTTTCTTTAACTGCATGCCGGATGAAACTTACATACATAATCTTGTAAGTCTGGTGATGCAGCCTGTTCTGGTTCGAAAGTAGCAATAAGCTACCGCTAAGTTGGTCATTATGTCTGCGACAAACCCTGGGCGTTTATGGAATCGCTCGTTTATCCTGTGTCTATGCAATAACCTGTTTTTATTTACCTATTATTATGCCTTATTGACCATTCTGCCAATTTACATCATGAAGGATTTAGGCGGGACGGTGAAGGAAGCAGGCTTGGCACTGACCTTGTTTCTGGCATCTTCCATTGCAGTCCGGCCATTTTCCGGACTGATTGTGGAAAAATTAGGTAAAAAAATCGCCTTTCGCGGTTCAGAATTGCTGTTTGTTGTTTTTGCCTTGAGTTATCTGTTTGCCGACAGCATGTGGGCCTTATTGCTGATTCGTTTTATTCACGGCATCTGGTTTAGTGTATTAACCACGGTAACCGTGCCCATAGCGAATGATTTTATTCCAGATCACCGTAAGGGTGAGGGCATGGGTTATTTCGTCATGTCGACCAATCTTGCCGTGGTATTTGGGCCTTTAATCGCGTTAACTGTACTGCAATTTACTGATTTTAAAATGCTATTTGCGCTGTTAACTGCGGTGATCGGTTTGGGTTTTATCTTTTGTTTAATGATTCCGGTACAACAGCAAGACAAGGTTGCTTTCACGGCTGAGACTAAAGACAAAACGCGTCTGGGGTGGCATGACATTATTGAAACACGTGCCATACCGATTGGTTTTGTTGCCTTGCTGACCGCATTTGCTTATTCCAGCATTATGAGTTTCATTACCGCTTATAGTGAATCTAAAGATCTGCTGGCATATACCAGCCTGTTTTTTATTGTCTTTGCCATTTCCATGATTGTGGTGCGGCCGTGGGTGGGCAAAATTTATGACCGTAAAGGTGCCAGTGCTGTCATTTATCCTTCATTTATTTTCTTTGCCATCGGCCTGGTCGTGGTCAGTTTTATCTCCAATCAATGGCTGCTCTGGTTATCTGCTATATTTATTGGCATTGGTTATGGCTCACTCTTTCCATGTTTTCAAACCATAGCCATCCAGTCTGTCGCCAAACAGCGTATGGGGCATGCCATTTCCACCTTCTTCACCCTGTTCGATTTGGGCATGGCCATCGGTTCAGTCATTTTAGGATTGATGATTGCCTATTATGGTTATCAACTGAGTTATTTATTTTGTGCTGTAATTACTGTGCTGACTTTATTTGTTTATAAATACACAGTTTCGGCATCACTGAAGCAACCTAAATAAAGAGGTCCGGCACGTGGAATTACGTCATTTACGTTATTTTGTTGCAGTTGCACAAGAACTGAATTTTACCAAGGCCGCACAGCGCATGTGTACGGTGCAGCCTTCTTTAAGCCAGCAAATTAAAGACCTGGAACAAGAAGTCGGGGTGCAATTGCTGGTTCGATCGAACCGTAAAGTTGAACTGACAGCAGAAGGCAAAGCATTTTTAAAAGAGGCCGTATTAAGCCTGGAACATGCTGAAAAAGCGATTCAGGATGCGCGGAAAATTGCCAACCTGAGCAAAGACCAGCTGAATATTGGCTTTGTGCCGGTAGCGGAAATGAAAATTTTTCCCTATATCATGCCGAACATCCGGGCGCATTTCCCCGACATTAAAATCAACTTTCATAGCCTGACCGATGCCGATCAGTTTAAAGCCTTAAAAAAAGGCGACATTGATATTGCCTTTACCCGTTATATCGATGCATCGGATGAACTGGAGCACGTGCAGATTTTTAGTGAACCGCTGGCTTTAATCGTGCCGAAGGATTCACCGATTGCCGAGCAGCGTCATGTTAGTATCAAGAGTTTTAATCATCAGGATTTTGTGATTAGCGATGAAGGTGCCTCACCGCAGTTGTATAAAATTATTACCGATTTCTTTAAACAATCTAAACTGGATGTCAACGTCGTCCAGCATTCCACCAACATTCTGTTAAATGTCAATCTGGTCGGCATGGGCGTGGGCTGGAGTCTGGTACCGGCTTATGTGATCCCGCTCCTGGGCGATAAAATTATCGTCAAAAATACCATTGAACCTTTACCGATGATTGACCTGTATGCCAGTTATCCTAAAGGACAAAAAAATGAGCTGATTGAACTGATTTTAAAAATTTTAAAAGAGCAGTTTTATATGGGTTTCTTTTAAAAATAAATGTTTGATGTCACACGGTGCTTTTAAAGCGATGAAAAGCATCGTTACTGGATGAATGTGTCACATAATCAGCATCAACAGGTGATGAAACCGTTTTATACTCAAAAACTAAAATAACAATAGGGAACGAATTAAAATGATGAAGCTGTATAACAATGCCCAGTCGCGTGGCATGACACTGCTACCTTTATTGAAAGAGCTGGGCATAGAAGACCAGATTGAACAGATCGAGGTGCCCTATGAAAACATGCATCAGGCAGAATATACGAGTATTAATCCCATGGGGAAAGTTCCCTGTCTGGTCGATCAGGGCGTGGTGATTTCCGAAGTCGCAGCCATATTTACTTATCTGGCGGACAAATATATGGAAAAGGGGTTGGCTCCGGCACTGGATGATCCCAAGCGTGGTGCCTATCTGAAATGGATGTTCTTTGCCCATGGACCTTTGACTGAATATATGGATTTAAAAGGGCTTAATGTGCCCGATGAGCAAATTGAGCAAAGAAAACGGAGCCTGACTTTTGGTCATGAAGAGAGCGTATTTGCATTTCTAAAAAAGGGTATGCAAGAAGCAAATCCATATTTGCTGGGTGATAAAATTTCAGCAGCAGATCTATTTCTGGGCTATTGGTTGATTTTTGCTATCTCTCTCAAAATATTGCCTTATCTGGATGAGTTCAAACCGTTTATTCAGCTTCTGGCCCAGCGTGATTCAATGAAAGGTGTACCATGCTTGTAGAAAATCAATGATTAATATTTTTTGCTGTTAATTTTTAATTGAAATTGCTAAATATATTAAAGTGATTGAGCTGATTTTGAAGAGTTAAAGGAATAGATTTATTTGGAAGTTCTCTTGAATAGATCTCTTGCATAAATCAAAAAATGTTCAATATTGGATTTTGTTAATCAGCACAGCCTCATTTGATTGATTTAATTTTTTTACCTTCTCGTAGGCAATCTCTCTACTTTTGAAAGGTCAAAATGAGGATCTCAAAATATATTGTGAGTCTGCAGGAAAAATCTTTTATTTAACATATACGACCTCCTGAGCCAGTTTTAAGCACTGCTTTAAAATGCAGCGCAAGGGATGGGAAACGTGTGGCATCCATGCCACACTCATGAATCTGATATTGACTAAAATCTATTTTCAATTTTGGTTTTACGAACAATTTTTAGTTTCTAAAATGATGGATGGAAGAAGTCTAATAATTGACCTTAAATTTAAAGATTTATATGACTGAAAAATAAAAAAAGACCACGCTTTTGCGTGGTCAGGCCTCTGAATAGTATTCAGTGAATGTATTGTTATATCGCCATTATTTTACATGCAGCTTTTTGAACAACTGCTGGCTCACGTGATCCAGGGTTTGTGGAATCGCAAGCGCTGCCACAAAACGGTCAGGGCGCAGAATCACCACCGATTCCGAGGTTTTACCAAACCAGCTGCGAATATCGGTTCCGATATCGCCAATGGTAATCACGCCGTCAAACTGCTTGCGCTTTTCATTGCCAAACTGAACTTCGGGAATCACCTGAATAAATTTGACGCCTAATTTCTTCCAGAATTGCATGGTGGCATGCGAGATGCCCCATTGAGGATCGACGCCCCAGGCAATAATGGCGAAATCGTTGCCAATCACATCATCCAGTAAAACTGTTTCACCCGACTCAAGTTTCACTTGCGGCTGAATAAACATCTTGCCGACTGGTGATTCCTTTTTGCCATCTGCAAGCAATGCACCATCATGATATTTCGGCATTGGTTTAAAACGCATTTCAAGCAAATACTGTTTAATCGGCTTGATGTAATTCAATGCGTAGGCAATACCGTCACGCACGAAACCTTGCCATTTTTTCGGTGGCGCAAGCACGTGACCTGCCATCACAGAAAGGTCAATCATGGCTTTGGCATGGTCTTTACGTTCAATTTGGTAAGAATCCAGCAGGTCTGGAGTAGCCTTGCCCTGAATCACCAATGCCATTTTCCAGGCCAGGTTAAAGGCATCACGCATACCGCTGTTATAACCCTGACCTTGCCATACCGGCATAATGTGTGCAGCATCACCGGCAAGCAAAATGCGGTCAACACGGAACTTATCGGCAATACGCGCATTGTGGGTGTAGACACGCTGGCGGATTACTTCGATATTTTCGGCATTTGGCAATACTTTAGACAGCAATTTGGCGATGTTTTCCGGTTTGCTCAGTTCTTCCTGAGTTTCACCTGGCATCACCATAAATTCGAAACGACGGATACCGTGAGGCAGGGCAGCCGAAACATAGGGACGAACCGGGTCACAGCACAGGTAAATATGTGGTGTTGCCAACGGATCATTTTCAATATCAATCACAATCCATTGGTTTGGTGCGGTTTTACCGTCAAAGCCAATATTCAATGTACGGCGTACAATCGAGTTACCACCATCACAAGCAATTAAATACTGTGCCTGAACAGTTTCCTGTTCACCGGCTTTGTTCTGGATGTTCAGGGTAACCCCTTTGGCATCCTGCTTGAATTCCACCAGGTGACGAGAGAACAGTACCTGGGTCTTATCGTACTGGCTTAAGCCTTGCAGTAAAACATTGTCGACTTGCGGCTGAATAAACGCATTACGGCGTGAGAAACCAAATTCGCGGGTCAGCGGTTGAATGTCTGCAAAGCAGCGACCTTTAGGCGTCAAGAAACGCATGGCATGATTAGGTGTAGTATGAGGTAATACCTGATTCACTAGGCCAAGTGACTGAATGGTACGTAATGCTTCATCATCAATACCAATCGCACGCGGGTAATCGATCAAGCTGTCCAGTTGCTCGATGACAGTGACCTTTACGCCTTGCTTGCTTAAATAGTTAGCAATTGTTAAGCCTACAGGGCCGGCACCTAAAATCGCCACTTCGGTCGAATAATTTAATTTATCGCTCATGTGCAAACATCCAATACTTCGCATATGGGGCTATTAACGGTGAAGTAGAGCTGTCAAACAAGCTATGCCATAGTAGATATATTGAATGATAACAAAACAACAGGAAATGTATTTATTGCTTAAATTATTGAAAATAAATGATTATATTTATTATTTACTATATGTTTTTAGCGTTTGATGATCATTTTTTTCTATCATTGATGAATTTTGGCTAAAAAATATAAAAGCTGAATTATTAACATCATACCGCTTTTTGATTTCATCCTGCTTTGCATGTAACAGCATGAAGTGAATGATTTACAGTGCATTTTCAAAAACGTAAAAAAATAAAAATTGAATGATGAGGGATTCAAAATAAACAAGATGCTTTACTATGCAATACGGAAAAACGAAAGTGAGCATCATCATGATCATGATGGGTGAGTTGTGCTCACTGATGAACTGATGATATCTATCTGAAAGCGAGTTAATTTTGAAACTGATTTCTCCCACTCAAGCGGTACCTACGCATATTATTTCCGGTTTTTTAGGGGCAGGAAAAACCACTTTGCTTCAACATTTGCTCAGCCAGAAGCCGGAAAATGAGGTCTGGGCGGTGTTGATGAACGAGTTTGGGCAAATTGGGGTCGATCAGCAGATGTTGCCGCAAACCCAAGGCTATGAAGTGAAAGAGCTGTTGGGTGGGTGTCTGTGCTGTAGCAGCCAGTTGCCGATGCAGATCGCCTTGTCACGGTTATTGTCAGAAAGCAAACCGGACCGGTTATTTATTGAACCTACCGGGCTGGGACATCCTGCGCAATTGCTGGAACAGCTGACCGAACCGCACTGGCAGCCCAGTATTGCCATGCAGGCGCTGGTGACCGTGGTGGATGGCTCACGCTTGCATGATTTAGACTGGACCAAGCAGAATTTATATGCCGACCAGTTAAAAGCTGCACAAATCATTGTGGTGTCCCATGCGGATACTATGGACTTTGCCGATGATCAGGCTTTGGAGGCACTCCAAAGTGAATATCAGGCCTATCAGCAAACCTGGCTGATGAGTGGGCAGGAACACATTTTACTTCAGCAAATTGACCTGCCTTATGTGGGAACCCAACGTAAAATTCAGCCTTTACTGAAAATCCAAAAAACATTTTCAGCTGGACAGTCTCTATCAGAAATTAAACAGTTGCCTTATCACTATGTTGAAACGGCACAAGACTATAGTGTCGCGGGGTGGAAATTGCCCAAGCGCTGCCAATTCGATTTTTATGCCTTGCTGGATCTGCTCTGTGAACAGCAAGGGTGGCTGCGGATTAAAGGGATTTTCAATACCGACCAGGGCTGGAAAAGCTTCAATTTTAACCCCGAGCAGTTTAACTATCAGTCTGTCGAAGAAAGCATTGATAACCGTATTGAAATTATTGTGCAGCAGCCGCGTGACTGGCAGGTATTTGAACAGCAACTCTTTCAATGCCAGATCAATCCGGATCAGGATTAAAAACATTTCAGCAAAATAGCTGCAAATCTTATATGCTAAGCGCCAAATTTGAGGACTCTTTTATGGCGCTGAAAGCAACAATTTATAAGGCAGATTTGAATATTGCCAATATGGATGACCATCAATACGGTGATTACCAGCTCACCATGGCTTTGCATCCCTCTGAAACCATTGAACGTTTGATGGTACGTATTTTGGCTTATGCCCGTTTTGCCGACGAAAGCCTGGAATTTACCAAAGATCTGTTTGAAACCGATGAACCGGCGTTGTGGCAAAAAGACCTGACCGGTCAGCTGATTAAATGGATTGAAGTGGGCAGTCCGGATGAAGACAAGGTGAAAAAGGCCAGTGCGCGTTGCAAGCAGGTGGCGGTGGTCAGTTATGGTTCAGCTGTGGATGAATGGTACAAGCGCAACAGCAAATTAAAAACCTTAAGCAATGTAGAAGTGTGGAAACTTTCTAGCGCAACTACAGAGGCATTGCCACAATTGTGCGAGCGCACCATGCAGTTACAGCTAAATGTCATGGATGGCGAATGGACCCTGATTGGCGATCATGCCCAGGTTGTCGTGGAATGGGAACAGTTACAATAAGGAAAACTAAGGATGCAAGTCTAGGCTTGTATCCTCACCAAAAAATTGCGTATACCTGAAAACAATAAAAATGAATAAAGGGAAAATATATGCATCCGGATCTGTATCGTTTGCTGATTGCCCTGGGCATTGGAGCAATTATTGGCGCAGAGCGTGAATATCGCAGCAAATCGGCCGGCCTTCGAACCATGATTATGGTCAGTCTGAGTTCCTGCCTGTTTACCATTATGTCTTTAAAGATTGGGGTGGATAGCCATGACCGGATTGCAGCCAATATTCTGACCGGGCTGGGCTTTGTCGGGGCGGGGGGG
>NZ_SJOC01000025.1:0-16527 GCF_004331195.1 Acinetobacter sp. ANC 4216
AAATAGAAGTTTTATATTTATTAATTAGTTGCAGTTCGGAATTAAGCTGGAGGTCATTTTTTATCGTCAATACTTCCGTAGAGACTTTATTAAAAATCTTGAAATTAAACATACAGGCGCTCTTTATCAATATTGTAGCGGCCCGACTACAACAAACACCTGCCTTAGCTTAGCTAGACACCCTTGGGCGCAAGGATTACAAATTCAGCAGGATTCTGCAAGCTTCACCCAATTGAAAGCATTATTATTCATCTAAATATCTAGCCATTTAACATAATGGCGATTATACGAATCTAAAAATGGGAGCCTTTAGCTCCCATTTTTATTGTTAAACATTGAATCCTATATGTTTTCCTGTTGGAAGCTCTACATCAATACGGAGCTTCCCGCCCATTGCCTCAACATACTTTTTCATGGTTGAAATCTTAAGATCATTGCCACGATTTTCTATTGCTGAAAGCGATGGCTGTTTTATTCCCAAAGTTTCAGCAAGCTCTTTTTGAGAAATTTCGAGTTCTTCACGAATAAGATGAAGCTGATTTTCTAGCAGTAATTCATCTGCCATTTTTTGAATACGGGCTTGGCTCTCTGGAGAGCGATTAGCTAATAATTCTTGCAAAGTTTTAGCCATTAGATTGTTCTCCTAATGTTGAGAGATGAAGTTCATATTGTTGGTCTGCAATTGCCAGCATCTCTCTATAGAATCGTTTTTTACCGCCTTTATCAGCAATACATAGCACAATGGCCTGACGTAATGGATCAAATGCGAAGAAAGCTCTCAGTGGTTTACCTCGATGTTGAACACGAAGCTCTTTCATGTTGGTAAATTTAGAGTCATAGACGGTATCTACTAAAGGGCGGCCTAAACTTGGTCCTTGCTGCTGTAGAACAACCAGGGCAGCCAGAACCTTCTCTTGTGTTGATTCGTCTTGCTGTTCAAGCCACTGATTAAATAGATCTGTCGTAATGACTGTCCACATACCACAACCAAAATATAGATTATAGTCTATATTTTAGGAGCATTATGCTTGTTTTGCAAATGAGAAATGATAGGCAATAAAAAACCCTGGTATCTTGCCGGGGTTTTTCGTATGGGTTCGCTCGGTATAACTCCTGTCGTACCTTACTATCCTTGTGCGTATCGTTGTTCTTATTATTGTGTAGAACTTCCTGTTCCTGATGAATCCATCATAGAAAAATTTCAGGCGCCTGGACAGCCGCAAAGGGCCGGAATTGTTGTGAGCATATGCGTACAAGACCGGCTAAAAACTGTCCCAGGTTTATCCGCAGAAATTGGGGATAATTTCATATCCTGGAAGCTTGATAACGGGGAAAAAATGCCAAAATTGAGCGTTTTTTAGACGATTCTATTGGCTAAACATTACAAATTTGCTTAAAAAACACACGAGTTGTTAAATCGTGCGTTTTTTAATCTTTTTGATTTCGGTTTTATTGGTTTAAGTATTTGATAAGTAAAAATATTTAAAATTGCATTTCGTATAATCGCCATTATGTTAAATAGAGGGGTTTGTGCTTTCTGTAATTATTTTATCCTTAAATTTTAAATAAATTTGAGTATTGTCCAAGGCCTCGTAGAGATCTTCATATAGAAGATTACCTTCTATTAGCTCTACAAAATCATGATTAATAAAGCAATCATATTCAATATAATCTTTGTCCATAAAATAACGAAAACTATAGACTTTTAAGCAAGTAATTTTTTTATCTATATTTTCAAAAATATCTTTATATTTCATATTTTTAATCAAAAACAAATTATGAGAAAATTCATTGATTTTAGAAATATTTTTATAATCAGATAAATAGTTTCTTTTGATATTCTGATGAAATTCTAAAAATTGATTATCCGCATGAAACTCAATATATATTAAAGTCTCACCTATTTGATATTCATTAAGAATATTCCCATTTTCTAAATTATATTGAGTTAATGGTGCTGAAAAATCTATATACATATTTTTAAATTCTTCTAAAATTAACATAATACACGTTATACGAATGCAAAAATGGGAGCTATAAGCTCCCATTTTTAGTCTTTAATGCGCTTTTTAGCTTCGTCATAAACTATGCTATCAGCTCGTTTCCCGACTGTGATGAGCAAGATAACTACCTGATCATCTTTAACTTGATAGACAAGTCTGACACCAGCTTTTAATAATTTAATTTTATAGCAACCTGCAAGATCGCCTCTAAGCATATTCTTTGGAATATGTGGCTGCTCTATGACTTTGGCTAGTTTCTTCTTAAATTGATCTCGTATAGCAACAGGGAGTCTTTCCCATTCTGCTGTAAAGTCCTTGTGACGTAAAAGCTTATAAGTCATCTAATGTGACTTCCTCAAACATCTCTTTAGGGTCATTAATGCGCTTACGGACAAGAGCTAATAATTCTTCGTCTTCTTCTGAAAGCAAAGCTTTTTTGACAGGTAGTTTCCCAGTCGTAGCAACATACTCAAGAATACTAGTAAAGAAATCTGTAGGTGCAATACCTTGTTCTTTAAGGATTGAATAGGATTTTTCTTTAAGGGCTTCATCGACCCTGAAGTTAACAGTAGCCATCATATCTCCCAGTTATTTAATGTACTAGGAGTAGTGTAATGCAAATTGCATTACAAGTCGACTTCGTATAACAGCCATTATGTTAAATCGATAGTGATTTTTAACTTAAAGTGGCTACAAAATTGGTAGCTATTTAGTCAATAATTCTTAATGTTTTATTTAGTCATATGCTTTATATTGTTATTTTATATTGTTTTTAGTCTTTTTTATGAATAACCAAGGTTTTACTCTAATAGAATTGATGATTGTTATTGTGATATTGGCAATTATTGCTAGCATTGCTATTCCTAGTTATTCAAATTATGTGAAGAAAGCACATATTAAAGCGGCCCAATCTGATCTAGTTGCTTTGAGTCTGGTTTTAGAAAATACATATCAAAGAACACTTAGTTATCCAGTACAAACTACATCAAATACAGCAACTACCAAAACTGCATTTAGTTCATGGAATCCAAGTGAAACGATTTTTTCTTACAAGGTAAATTCTACAGCAGGGGCATATACGATTACAGCTACTAAAGATAATTGTACTTTGACAATGAGCAATACTTCATCTTCTCCAACATCGTGTGATACATATTGAGTTTAGAGGTATCTATGAACCGTGCTTCTGGATTTTCACTGATTGAGATGATGGTTGTGGTTGCTATTCTTGGTATATTGGCAGTTGCTGGTACAGCACTTACGGTTAACTGGGTTAAACAAGCAGAAATAACCAAAACTGTTGCTTCTTTAGCAAATGCTATTAGTCTAGCAAAATCTACTTCTATTCGAAATGAGCGTGGTTTTACAGATAATTCTGCTGCATCTCAAATATGTTTAAATAGTAATAATACTCTATCTGTATATAAGCCAACATCTAGTGCCTCTGCAAGTTGTACTTCAACTTCTATTTATAGTTTTCAAATCCCTGCAAATGTTCAAATAAAAGATGTATCTAGTACGACTTTAAATTGTATTGCATTTGGGCATTTAGGTGACCAACAAAATACTTCACCTTGTACTACAGATAAAGTTTTAACTATTAAAAATGGTAGCCTCAGTGAAACATATACATTTAATTAATAACTATAATTATCAAAAAGGCTCAACTTTGCTTGAGGCACTTGTTGCATTAGTTTTAACCAGCATTATTGCTTTAGGCGGTGCGCTTAGTATTGGTAAAATTATGCAGGCTCATCGACAAAGTAATATCCAGCAAATAGCAGTTAATCAATTAAGGGTGTTATTACAGTCTGGTAGTAGTTTATGTGGTATTACACCTGCTCCTAATATTACTATAAATAATCAAAGTCTAAATGTGACAGTAACCTGTACAAATCAAGCTACGACTGTGAAAGGGGCAAATGTCACTATAACAAAAACTGTCTTAAGTGTAACCGATAGTTCTTTGGGTGGTGAAGTGAAGGTGGGGGAGTAACTGTTATGAGATATACTCAAAAGGGATTGACTATCATTAGTTTAATGGTTGGTTTAGTTATTTCAATGCTATGTTTAATTGCCTTATTAACATTATTCAAAGCTATTGTAACAACAAGTGTTGACTCCCAACAAAATGCTCAACAAGACACACAGTTATTCAATGGTTTAACGCTTGCTCAAATGTTGGCACAAAATGCAGGTTTTGGCTTTTCTTCAGGAACAAATGTATTAATCACTTCAAGTACCTTAGCTTTGGATAATAGCATTAGTGTAGCAAGTCAAAAGGCTGTCTTATGGCGTTATTATACAACGATCAATACCCCTAATACACTAACATGTCAGGGTATAGCCAGTGTCTTAAATAATAACCAAACAAAGCTGATTTTACTCAAAGCAAACTCATGTGCTCAAACAAGTAATTTAGATAGCTTAACTTGGACAGTTGATCGAGTTTTAGCTATCTTACCAAGCGCTTCAACAATTAGCTTCAATTTAGCCACGCAAACATGTGCTCCATATGGCATAGGTACAGCAGCCTCTCATTCTAAATTAACAATTACAGCAAATACATTCAGTTTTCCAGTTTGCTTGTCAAACATTACATCTTGATAGGGTACTGTGATGATAAATAAATTTCAGCCAAGTTTAAGTTCGCAGAAAGGCATAGCCACGATATTAACTGTGATGTTAGTAGGTATTGTTTTATCTGTTACTATTTTGGGAACAGCTTATTATATTAGAGCGAAACAGCATGCAGAGGTGGCTAACCATGCAGTTACCAATGCTCAATCTGGAGCTTGGATAGGTGTTGAACTTTTACGAAAATATTTTGAAAGTTTAAATAAAACTCAGATTGACAGCTTACAAACAGGAAGTGCAGCGATCGGACTTTCTGGTATAACTGCCTCGATTGATACAATTACTGCTCCAACAAATAGTACAGATCCTTATCAAATCATTGCAACGATTAAAAACATAAGTTCTACATCGCTAGCCGCATCTAGTATCCGTGTTTTATATAATGTTGTCCCTTCTACATCGTCATCAGGTGGAAGTGGAAGTGGAAGTGGAACGGGAACTACTTCGGCTATGGATATTTATAGTGACTTGGACTTATCGGGAGGGGTTACATTTAGCCAAAATGGTACGGGAAAAGTTGGAATTAATGTTTATGGTGATTTTTCAACAGGTGGTATTGGTTTAAAAGGAATTGATACTTTAACTACTACAGGTAATGTGAATTTAGATAGTCAGGCGCAAATTAACAATATCTATTCAAATGGAAATGTGACCTTAAAAGGCGGTTCATCGGCTCAATTGATTTCAGCAAAAGGATGGATAGATATTAAAAGTGGTGGTACACAAGGTGATTTATATGCAGATAAATATATCACAATTAGTAATGGGAGTCTGAATAGTGCAACGACATTAAGTTATATAGATGTTTCTGGTGGTGGTACTTCAGCAAAAACATTGACAGCCGGTAGTTATGTAAATGTTAGTGGTGGAGGTAGTACAGTAGATAAGATCCAATCAAAAGGAAATGTCAATTTAACTACATGGGGGAAAATTTCTAATGTAATCAGTGAGCAAAAACTTACATGTGTATCAACAGATTGGTTTAACTTTAGCTTATTAAAAGCTGCTTCATTTGTATCCTGCCCAACTGGTTCGAATGTTCAGGCTGGTTCGAACTCAGTCATTGCGACAGGTGCTTTATTAACTGTGACAGCACCAAATAAGCCTCTTGTAAATGCATTAAGTTATGAGTCACAAGCCAATTATATTGTTGATGTTGACAGTAACAAAAATATAGTTGTTACTGTACAGAATGTCGATGGAATTCCAAAAGGCACTTATTACATTGCAAAATATACGTTAAATTATAATGATTATATTGGTCAACTTTGTTCTAAAATAAACCAACAGGGATTTTGTACAGGTACTTCTGTAGGTTATATTTATCCACCAAATACAGGTTCATGGAACAGTGTGATTTCTTATAGTGGCGGATCATGGTCGTTAAAGGACAATAGTGGTCAAAATCCGTCTTTGGCACCAGGTGTGTTTTTATTTAAGGGTGATCTGAAACCACAACAGGGTAAATATGCTAATACCCTTTTATCTACAGGAAGTATTGACTACGGTACATCTATTACTTTGGAGGCCCCGAACTATGCAGGAGCGAATAAGGTTTGTAATAGCACAAGTTTTGGTCGACCAACAAATCTATGCAGTTCAAGTACAGCATTAATTCCTGCAGCCATTGGTAATATTGCTTTATTAGCAGGCTCTTGTACCAATGCTACAACAGTGACTTTATGTCAATCTACTTATTCAGGTGGTGACATCTCTCTTGGGGCACAGTCTACAGTATATGGTAATGTGATTGCAGGTAACCTTTTAAATACGTCTGGTCAAAGTTTAATCGTTGGTTCTTTATCCGCAGCAGGTCTTGGTGATACAAAAAAAGGATCTAAATTTACAGGTTCAACAACGATTGATTTATCTAGCTTAAAAGATCATCCTGACTTTTCAACAGGTGGAAATGGTTCAAATTCAGGTTCTACATCAACTGGTTCTGGTACAACGACTGCTACAGTTAAATGGGCACGATATTTATAAGGGTTCCATTTTTGCCAGCTAAAACTATTTAGCTGGCATTTTTGAATTGATAGATCTCTTTATAAATCATTCCTTACTCAATTCCATATTGTAGATTCAAGCAATTAAATTAAACTTCACTTCCTAATATTCCTCAAAACTTATCAAAAATTTCCCTAAAATTAACATAATACACGTTATACGAAGTCAAAAATGGGAGCTATAAGCCACTACTGTCCCATAGTTTGCTTTAAATAAAAAAACCTGAGTCTAAATAGTTAAAATATGAGTGCAAACAAACACTTTAACTATAAAGGACTCAGGTTTTGTCACATCAGAATACCGTATTTCATCAATTACTCAAACCCATTTTAAGACAAGATTTTGAACGTCTGGCTAAACTGCACCACTCTGGGCAAAAATTAAGATCAGCCACCCGCTGGGATCAGTTTGTTGCCATATTAATGTCCCAACTTTCTTGTCGGCAAAGCTTAAGAGACATTCAATCCAATCTCGAATCCCAGCAGGAAAAGCTCTATCATCTTGGCGCCAAAAGAATTGCGCGAAGCACCTTAGCAAGACTCAACGAAGAACAGCCCGCCAGCCTGTATCAGCAATTGTTCACACAGCTGCTTCAGCGCTGTGAAAACTCTAAAACTGCACATAAATTTAGATTCAAGAATCCGCTGTATTCACTAGATGCCAGTCATATTGATCTTTCACTGTCATTGTGCGAATGGGCAAAAGTGCATGAATCCAAAGCCAGTATTAAACTCAGTGTTGGCTTAAATCACAGCAATACCATTCCTGAATTTGTAGCGCTTGGGGATGGTATTGAAAATGATATGGTGCAAGGCAGAGCATTTAAATTTCCTGCTGGCAGCATTATCGTCTTTGATAAAGGATATGTTGATTATCAATGGTTTGCTCAGTTGACACATCAGAAAGTCAGCTTCGTAACTCGGCTACGCCCAAAGACAGTTTATCAAGTTAAATCAAGCCGCAACGTATTAGCGACTAAAGGCATTATTGCGGATGAATGTATTGAATTGAGCAGTGCGCATGCCAAGAAAAGAGGCGCACCTAAATTATTAAGACGTATAGAGTTTTATGATACAGATAAGAAAAGAACATTCGAATTTCTGAGCAACAACTTTCATCTGGCAGCATCCACCATTGCTGCAATTTATAAAGACCGCTGGAAGATTGAGTTATTCTTTAAAGCCATCAAGCAGAATTTAAAACTGAAGTCATTTCTCGGTCGAAGCCGCAATGCGATACAAACGCAAATATGGATTGCATTAATCGCCTATTTGCTGGTGAACTTCGCTAAACACATGGCACAAGAAGAATGGAGTGTTCAGCGTTTATTGCGAATTATTCAGGTCAATTTATTTGAAAGGAAACTTTTAAGGTCACTCTTTGTGCCTGATAAAAAATGGCGAAAACAAGAAGAACCTCAATTGAGGTTCTTCTTGTGATATTTGTGGGACAGCAGTGGCTATAAGCTTCCTTTTTTGACTGATTTTTTATTAAATTTCTAAGCGCAAACTTAGTGCTTTAACTACTTTAATAACAGTATCAAAGCTGGGGTCTTATTCAAAAACTTTGGTGATAGATATTGAGTTCACAATAAAAATGTACCTTATAGAATACAAAAAAGATAGTTGCTTAAAATTTAGATATTTTTAATTAGAAATGACATCATATCTAATACTGACTATATTCTAAGTGTTTGTAAGATATGATTTTAAAATCTCACGTGGGAAGAAATGTCAAAATCCATCAAAAATATTACTTAACTTACGTAAGTTAAGTAATATTTTTGATGGATTTATTGATCCAATGACCTATTTTTTACTTAAAATAGGAAAATTAGCCTATTTTTTACTATATATATGAGTTTTTAATGCCTAATTTACAGATTTATTAATATTTAAGGTAAATCAGATGGTATGGTTATAAGTATTTGTAATTAATATATTTTTTAAATAATGTGTGGTAGGAAATGTCAAAATACAAGAAAAATTTATTAAGTTATTAAACTTACGTAAGTTAAATAACTTACGTAAGTTTAATAAATTTTATCTAATTTAATTCTTTTAAGATAAGATTTTTTAGCTCATCCTTTGGAAGCTGTTGTAAATGATGAATTGCAGCTTTCACAATAATAGATCTATTGACACGGGCTACTTTACAATCAACGAGAAGATCATCAATTTCTTGATCGACATCTTTTGTTAAAGAAAATGTCAATCTAAGATATTTTTGTTGAGACTTTTCTAATGTTTTAACCCGCTTAGATGCACCGCTTATGAAGTTATCTATGTCTTGCTGTTTAGTATCTTGATCAGCTTTTTTGAGACCCTTTAAAGCCATCATAGTTCTCCTAAAAACTCTATAACTATTCTCTCAATTTCAGCTTTTGCTTTAGGATCAGAATCCACTTCAAAAACTGATAATCCATTTTCATCTGCATCATCATATACATTACGATTTGTCGTGAATTGATTGAGAGCTGTTAGCCCAAAAGATTCACAAGCATCTTTAGCGTCTAAAATACGTTGAGCTTGACTAGGAAGCGTGGGGCATTGAGTAATAACTGCTTTAGTGACTAATTCTGGGTTAACAGCTTTTGCTAATTTAATGAGCTGCTCTACGTGTACCAGAGTCTTTAAATCTCTACGTTTAGGGCGAAATGGTAAAAGCATATGACTGGCGATTGTCATTGCCGAACGGAGAGCCTCTGAGTCTTGGCCACCAGCATCGATAATAATGTCTTGATAACGTCTAGAGAGATCATCAAGGACTTGGCGAATATTTCCTGAAGCTTGAACTGATGGAATATTTCTTAAATCAGAGTTTTCATCTCTTTCTTTAATCCAGTCGGTAGTTGTACCTTGTGGATCTGCGTCTAGAAGTAATATATCCCTTTCTTTTTGTTGAAGGTAAACGGCTAGGTTTTGTGCCAAACAACTTTTACCTGAACCACCTTTTTCGCCACCGACTAAAATAATCATTTTATTATGTAACTTACGTAACTTATTTAATGATTAATCTTAATCAACCTTACGCTACTTAGCAAGTTGGGTGGTGCCCTTAGTGAGAGTTCAGTTATTTAATTTACCCATTCTATTTATTATTTGTTTGACGCACATAATATAAAATTCAGCATATATTCTATGTCAAAACTGACCTATATATTAGAGTTACACCATATACCGCAGATATAGAATACTTAATTTAAATATTTAATATTTAATATTTTTTATAGTTAAAAAAATAAAGAAACCCTGCTTGACAGAAGTCAAGCAGGGCTCTATATTCAGCGGTACGCAGTTATTTGATGCTACCAACATCGAATAACGAAGATCATAAGGTTTGGCGACCGTTATGATTTCACACAAGGCTTGTACCTGAACTCTATTTTCACTGTTATGTGCAGTAATATCAAGCCCCAAATGATAAGTCTTCGTTAGTTAAGTGTTTTTTTTCATCAAATAAGTATCCGAAATCGAGCTTTGCCTGCTTCTGCGTGTCCGTTTTGTACGGTTGGTATGTGGTGTGGGTGGAAGGATTAAGCGACGCTAGCGCACCACAGCGATTGTTTTATATGGATAAAGCAAGAGTTGCTACTAGGGGAAATCGACAAAGCAACAACGTGATGAGTAGCTGAATACTTGGCTTAAATCGTAAATTGGGGAAACCCTTGCGGAGATAGTTAGGTTCAGTTGGTTTGAGAACGTGTCGATGCGGTGTGTGAATCGTAATCTCAGCCTATAAGGGAAAGCACAATTACCCTTTGCAGATACGACCGATGCGTGGCTCCGTCAGCCCAAAAGGTGTACAGGCAATACTCTAAGAGCAAGCAAATTTTTTGCAAGCTCTTAGGGTGAGTATTGCCGAAACTCTCTCAACGTTCACCATCAGCCCAAGCAAAGCGAGGGGTGTGGTGAACGTTGAGAGAGTGAGAGCATTTAGTAGATTAGGAGCATTCTTTTAAGTGATTTTAAATATAACGTTTAAACGCAAAAAAATAGGGTTTTTAGCTCCGTTACAGATTTTTATGATGTTCATTAGCTTTTTGTGAAAAAGTGGCTTAAAACACAAATGAGCGCAAAATAGGAAAGCCCTGTCCAATAAACTTGGAACAGGGCTTATGTTGGAGTTTCACGTAACCGCCTAACGCCAATAGAACGTATTGGTACGTTTTCACAGTTATCAACTTGCGACATTTTCTTTGCCAGGCAAAGGAAGCGAATCTCAAACCGTTCAGACAGCTTATGCCCGACTGTCATCTCCACTAAGTTTGATACAAACTTCGGTTGTGTTTTAGTTCCACAACTACGACTTCCTAATACCACTTTTCCACTAGTTACAAAGCAGGATGTTTTCCATCACCGCTAAGTACAGGTTCGCTAGTATTTAAACCTTTATTTTCGATCGTCACCGCTTAGTCACATTTGGACCGCTAGATGAAAATTCCAGAAATAAATACGTCACCGCTAAAACACTATTCCGCTAGTAAAACAACCTTACTGCCTAATAACGTCACCGCTAAAAAAAATAGCTAGTAGCGATTAATTCAACTTTAAAGTTTGGATTAATAACTAAGATATTTGGTTGGCGTGAACCAACAACGGAGCCACCGTTCATGCTTCTTACTGAATAATCATCAAATATCACAACGACCAACAGCCACGTTAATAATTGCAATAATAATTTTGATTTTCTTCCACGCCAAAAAAGTTTGTACCATTTCATAGATACCGAGGCTGCCACACCTCACTTTAAAAAACCCTTGTCAGTGGTTTTAAATATTTCCCGCATTGTCTTTCGCTTCATCACCGCTTACGTTTTTATTCGCTCGAAGTGACTGGATCTGTATCATTGTCTGATACAGAATCTACTCAACAATTCTCCCTCTCTCATGAATCAAAACTTATTCCCCACTCAAGGCAGGTTTTCGCTTCAAAAGTCTATATCAAGGAGCCACCTTGTATAATCATCGACTTGAGAGATTCCCATATTAGTCATAATGGTCTTTGTTCATTAATAAAGGTAAACCAGTATTAATAAACGATCAGTACGCCTATCCACTCCGGAAAATAACAGCCTTCCAGTTTTTTACGGTAAGAGTTCCAAAAACCCGTATTATTCACCGTTATTCGACTTCATCGTGGGTAAAGCACTTGATCTACGCAAAGCAACATACTTAATAATGCATACACCAATAATAAAAAAGACCACAATGAACTTAATCAATGCAGTCTTAATATCTTGATGACATTACCTTTTACGTGTCACCGTTACAGGCTTGAGCTATCCAGCGATCTCACCAACTAACCTGAAATGTCATCTCGACAGGTCATTCAAGTCAATCCTTGAGTACCGAAGTTTCCAGATTTCTCCTCAACTCCCTAATACCTCGCGATATTCTCAGCAGCCCACCTGTGCGCCATACATCATGCCCTTCGTAAAAATTGAAGCATGAAATAGGTGTTGTTAACGCAACTCTCAATCCTTGAAGTTACTCACACTCTCCATTAGACAGGGTTTGATCTAGTCGCCTAGATTCCCGTTTCTATGTCGCCCAACTATTACATAGATTACATATTTACGACGGGTGAGCTTAAAAGCAGCCCTGCGTTTATATGCAGTCAGGATTGGGTCAATAAGCGGAATTTCACCACCTAGTGCCCGTCATAGCCGCGCCAGCTACCTTTCGGACGCACGCAGCTTTGCGAGTTTTAGTATACGTTGGCTGACGTATACACATAAAACCGCAACGACAAGGGTCTAGAAAAATTCGGGAAAGATACTAATGACATTCACCCGAAAAATTCATATTTGGCAGGCACAGAATAAGCCACAAAAAACCTAAAAACAACTGTTTGCTCGGGTCCACAGGAACTCTTATTTACAGAAAACCCATCTTCGCTTTAAAAAAAACCATTTTTAGTGAAAAATGGTTTTGTTCATCTTTAAAATCAAAGATACACTTTTATGCTTTCCGCAAAAAACACACGTTTTGGTTGATTTATGATCTACTACACAACAACAAAAAATGACTGCCTGCTCAGTCTCATGCAGTGCGTTTCTAATGGAAAAGCAAAGTTCTGGTTTTCTGATGTTGTGCCTTTTTCCAAGTTTCAAAACCTGATTCCGAAGCTGATTCTGGAATATGGTCTTGATCTTGGTGAGCACGAGCGTAAGAAAAAATCAGACTACGGGGAGCCTGTGTGGAGTCTTGTGATCAATTATGATCCGGCAAAAAGTGAGGTGTTCCAGTTCTGGTTATTCAGCACCGGTTATCGTGAAGCACGAAGAAGTAAGCTGACGCTACAAGAAATACTGGCTCAGAATTCGAGTATGCTACGCAAGCAAAAACTGAATAGTATCTTGACGACTAAAAAAGAAAAACTACTACGCTTCGGTCCTTATGTACTTGGACAGTACATCGATTTTATGGATCTTAAACCGCAGTTTTCTCGGGTCTATTATCATCCGGAATGTTTTGGCGTGATTTTTAATGTGCACGCGAAGCAGATGAAAACCATTGATAGCAACCGGAAGCACGTTTACCGGCTGTTTAAGCCTTTTGATGCCTTTGAAGAAAGGCGTTTTGCAAGTATTCAACGTATTTTTGGCTTTGCTTTTTTAGAGAATGAACATACGCATTGGAATCAGGCATCAGTGAGTGAATTCTTATTGCGGAGATTTGGGATTCAGTTTAATGATGAGGTGAGCTATAACGAGCGGTTGAAAGCGCTGGCCGCTGCGTTACGTGGCGTTCGTAAAAAACATCTGGAGTTTTTTCAGCGGTATTCTCAAAAAAAGATCAGATTCACCTGGTATTTGTCAGAGGAGTTTATGCAATCAGCTACCTGGGAGTTGAATAAAAAACTTGATTTAATTTCTACTGAAAAAGCTGACCGTTTGAAAGAAGCCACCTTCAGGTTCAGTTCCAAGGGAAACTTTCATGGAACACGTCATCAAATCGGCACTTTACAGGCCAGGATGAGATCAATCCTCAATGCTCGAGATCCGGCACAGAAGAAACTGAACCAGATGTATTTTCCCAAGAATCTTCACTATGTAAGATTTACAGCCAAAAAAAATTGCAATATGAAAGAGTTTGAAGTGGCGTGTAGAAATGCAGATCAGATCTATTTGAACAAACAGAACAAGCAAAAAACTAAAGACTAAAGGTGAACTATGCCGAAATATCCTGATGATGATGATTATCTCAGCTGCCAAGAAATTGACGATTTGAGGAGTGAGGCCAAACACGCAGCAAAATATATGAAAGCTTTTTTCGATTTTAAGATTGAAGCCCGTTACTCATTTAGCGTGAAATGGTCCGCCGAAGATGGAGAATTTGTTGGCCTTTGTGCCGAATTTCCTTCGCTGTCCTGGTTAGATCCAGCCCCTGATAAAGCACGCTCAGGCATTGAGAGACTTGTTTTTGATGTATTACAAGACATGAGTTCCACTGGAGAAGCCATACCTTAATATTTTTGGAAAAATGCCTGATTCTGCTGGATGTATTCATTTAGATTATTTGAATCTAAGCCGAATATTTGAAGTTTTTTATCGACATATTTGAAAAAGAAGCAGTAAAAAATGTGCATTATCCCAAGTGCCAACGCTTCCATTTTGATCGCCGGTAATAGGGCATTTGGGTCTGTAAAGAGAATTTCTAATGTGAAATGATTAAAAAAATAGATGAAAAAAGTGACTAGAGTCAACAGAGTCAAAAGTGCATAAGCTTTAGCACAAGTATTGCAGTGCCTATTCATTTTTTCTAATTTCTGAAAAATTATATGATTCATTTGGTTCTCTGGCAGCTAAATTTTTGAATGACGAACTCTCTACAGATTTTAAATATCCAGGATTAAAAATGGGTAGAAATTTTGTGTCGGATGATTGCTGGCTTCATAAAAAATTATCAAAATTATAGATAGTTAAATTGTTAGTAAAGTACTGAAATTAAATAAGATGGTTAATTCCAACACACATCATAGCTACCTGATTAAGTCAAATTAGGTAGCTATGATGTGTGATGTTAAGCTTTAAATTTTTTATAAAATATAAGTATTTGATTTTAAATATTATTGTATTTAGATGGTAAAAATAAAACTCAAACATTAACATTTATAAATTATTGAAATTAAAAATAAAATTCAGATAACACATAATACCTACCTTGATTTGAAAAGAAGCTATTGTGTGTGTCGATCAGAGCATTATATGTAGAAAGGTTTCTAGTTCTTTATCCTGTCTACCCGACTTGTAATATGATTCATATATCAGCTAATTGGGAGTACGGCACTATGTCAACAGTAGATCTAATTGATGAAGATGACAATGAAGCAGATATTGCTGCCAAAGCCGCAAATATACTTCGAGACCGCTTTATTGCCACAGCGCAAAGTGGAACAGTGCTGTATGTAGAAAATGATAATTTAATGAGTAAAACACCGAATGGTGTGCCAATCTTGGTTAAACACTTGGACGGCCGGAATCCTGATCTGGCTCAACGCTTTGCTAGTCGTGGAACTTTTAAAATTAATAGGAAATGAAGTAAGTTTGGACTCATATTCAATGTTATTCCCAAATAGAAATATGCTATAAATTTCAAATAAATTGCCTGCTCTTAAACTCATCTCATCATGTTTAAAACATAAACATTTTGCTAATGTTTTTTTATCTAAAAATAGAAATACTTTGCTAATGTTTTATCTTCTTATTATAAAAATATTTTTAAAATATTATTTTTATAATCAATTATTTATATTGTTTTTTTAAGATGCTATAAGATGGATTTTTTGTAATGTGAGGCCAATTATGCTTTCTGAAGAAAAAGTTTATGAATTGATAAAACTTGAATTACGACTCGCGAAAAGGAACAATTTTTGTAGAACACTTATTTTGCAGATCATTAAGTATTGTAATTTTTTTGATAAATTACGAATAACATCAGCTGATATTGCACGAAATTTAAAGTTGTCAAAATCAGCTTATTCACAGATTGCACTAGCGCGAACTATATATCTAGACTTAATAGAAAATGGTTTAGATATACAGCAGCTTTAAGAATATTGCACATGTGATGTAAAGATCCTGATAGGGGTGTTATCTTTAGTAAAGCCGGACATTTCTATTTGGGGCTCACAATCAAATTTCGTATAAGGTGTATTATGTTAATTTTAGAAATACTAAATTTAATATAGTACAGTCGATTTGCCAATTATTGATTCATAACGATATTTTTTAAAACTGTAAATCCTAATAATTTTTTAAATACTTCCCAATCCATGTCATTTTCAAATTTATTTTTTAAGGTTGATAAATTTAATTTCTGATAGATTTCATCTTCAGATTTAGTATTCAACAGCTCCTGTATAATTGAAAGTAACTCATGAGGTTCAATATGTTCTGGAAGGTCTTTAGCTAACTGTAATAATATTACTTCTAGTAGGGACAACTTACTAGATTGTATAAATAATTCACTAGTTTGGATTCTAGACATTTTAATCTTCCAATAGTTGACCGATCTCTAAAGATGAATAACCACGCTCTTTAAAGATTAAAACAATAGCCTGCCTATAATCTTCGGAAATAGAAGTTTTATATTTATTAATTAGTTGCAGTTCGGAATTAAGCTGGAGGTCATTTTTTATCGTCAATACTTCCGTAGAGACTTTATTAAAAATCTTGAAATTAAACATACAGGCGCTCTTTATCAATATTGTAGCGGCCCGACTACAACAAACACCTGCCTTAGCTTAGCTAGACACCCTTGGGCGCAAGGATTACAAATTCAGCAGGATTCTGCAAGCTTCACCCAATTGAAAGCATTATTATTCATCTAAATATCTAGCCATTTAACATAATGGCGATTATACGAAATGCAATT
>NZ_SJOC01000026.1:0-17621 GCF_004331195.1 Acinetobacter sp. ANC 4216
TACAAATCTTGGCTCATCAATTTTCTGACAAAAAATTTGCTCAAATAAACTTCGAGTAATTTCTACCATCAATCAATGAAAATAATTTCGATCAATCAACCAGTAAAAATCCACACAAGTTGTTCTTCATAATCTCTTAATGATCTTCTTACTGCTTCGTCAGCAGCAAGCTAGGTCGGCTATATTACGCTTTCTTTTCAGAAAGTCAACCAGTAATGAACATTATTTTTAAACTTTCTTTCTAAAAACCCAACTCAATCAATTTTAACTAAGTTACTGTTTTATCAGAAGTTTTAATCTTCATCACCGCCGATGGATGTGCATTCTACAGCATTTCACCCTCAATGCAACACCCTTTTTTAAATAATTCAGCAAAAACATCTCGAATGTTTATTTATTCTACAAAACAGGTGGTTTTTATTATTTTTTGCATGCAAAAGGGACAGGATTGGCTAACTCATCACGCATTTTTTCTTGTTTATTTTTTTCTTGCCAGGTCAATGAACGGCAATCGATATATTCACAATAGCCACTTTCCCCTGTTTCTTCATGATGATTAATGCAGATTTGATATTTAAAACTGCCCACATAGCCAGCTGCCAGACCAAATTTAAAATCTCCACGGCTTTGTGCCTGTACGGAAATGCAGGTACCATCTTTATCTTCATAGCTCCACTCAAACTCACGCGGCAAATACATGCTTTGCCCGTTCGGAGTTTTTACTTTGGGATAAACCCGATGTACCTTAAAGCGAACATTGTGGTCAAACATTTGCGCCTTTCCGGTTTTTGCATCTCTTAAATAGAGCCGTGATTGCAAAATCCCATTCAAAGGATCGCGAATTTGCGCCAAAAGCAACTGGCGCTGATTTTCCAGGTTAATGACTTGATAAGTGAAAAATGCCAAAGGCAAATAGGAAAAATTAATGCAGCGTGCATATTCAAAACTGCCCATCTGCTGAATTTCAAATTTTTGTTCCTTATACGTCACCTGCCCTTCACACTGACACAGTAAAGACCAGTGATCTGCCAGCCCCATACGCAACCGGGCAAAATAGGAAATAATATTGCTGGTGCGAATTGATAAATCAAAACTCAGCTCTTTATCCTTACGCTGTATTCGAAAATGAGGAAAACTGCCCGTAACTGTTTCCCGGTCCGAAAACTGGAAATGTCCTTTGGTAAAACGGCAGTCTTTACCCACCGAGTAAGAATTCAAATGCCCCACCATATGCGGGCTAATGCTGGCAATCGTGGTTGCAGTATCTAAAGCTGTGGTGTGAATGGCGCTTTCATTACGCAGCATTGCTGCATTTGGCTGACCGATCAGACTAATAAAATTAAGGTAATGCAAAGGTGCAGGTAGATTAGGAATCATCAATCCTTGATGAATGATTTTATAGCGGCCTTTTTGCGCATGATAGGCTAAACCCGACTGAAGTGGAGCCTGATTGAGTTGTTTGGAGCGATCAAATAAATCTTGAAACAACTGCATATCTTGCTCCTTTTTATTTTCAGTCTAGTGTTCTCATTTTTATATGGCGGTATTTTTTCTCGCAAGGAAAGTGGTCACAAAACCAGACAGTGCATAAATAATGGAAATCACCAGAATCCCTACCGGGATATTATAAGTAATTGCTGAAAAGATGAATACCGCGATCGGCAACACGAAAAATGGGACGCGTTTGCGATCAAATGTTTTAAATGAATAGTATTTAATATTGGAAATCATCAGCAAGCCCACAGCAATGATCGCTGTCGCATTAAAGATCTGAATACCCAATTCGCGTACATCAAAAATTTGTGGAAAATCCTGGGCGACCCAAACCAGGGTAATAATGATCACCGCAGCCAACGGGCTGGCGACACCAATAAAATAGCGTTTATCCACCACACCAATTTGCACATTGAAGCGTGCCAGACGAAACGCCGCACAGGCGGTATACACAAAACAGGCCGCCAATCCAATGCGCCCCAAATCATGTAAACACCAGCTATACATTAAAATAGCTGGTGCCACGCCGAAAGCAAGCAAGTCCGACAAGGAGTCGAACTGCTCGCCAAACGGGCTTTGGGCACCAATCGCACGCGCTACCCGGCCATCCAGTCCATCAAATAATGCGGCCAGAAAAATGGCATAAATGGCTTGAGTAAAATCCCCATTCATGCTGGCAATAATGGAGTAAAAGCCAGATAGCAAAGCTGCCGTTGTAATCAGATTCGGCCACAGATAGATGCCACGACGTTTCACCTTTTGTCCCTCTTGGGTATGCTCTTCTTCTTCCACTTCAAAGGTGATGCCATCAAAACCATGCTCATCACGTGTAGAAGATTCACTTTCAGGTTTGTTTATACTTGTCATTCTTTGCCGATCCTAACTGTAACCGTATCTTTTGAAACGTATCTCTTATTCACCAACCAACCAGCGTACAGCGGCATGTCCACCATTTTCACTCATACGCAAATGCGGGAACAACCATTGTAAAGCTTCATCTGCATCTTCAGAAAACTTCCATGGTGGATTAATCACAAGTAAACCACAACCATTTAGGCCCACAGGCGTATCATCCGGCCATACACAAACTTCACACACCAATTGACGGCGAATACCCGTTTTGATCATTTTCTTTTCAAAACGTTCAATCATGGCGCGATCTTTAATTGGATACCAGACAGCAAAGATACCCGTAGGCCATTTTTTATAGGCAGCAGCCAGTAATTCTACCAATTGTGGAAAATCTTTACGTTCCAATTCGTAAGGTGGATCAATCATGACCAGACCACGTTTTTCTTTAGGTGGAATCACTCCAAGCAAGCCTTCATAAGCATCACGTTCATGCAGGCCAGCACGGCGGTCACGAATATTAAAACGCAGCTGCTGGAAAACATCAGGCTGCATTTCAAAAATGGTGGCTTTGTCTATTTCACGCATGCCTTCCAAAGCAAACCAGGGTGAGCCCGGATAAGCCCCTTTACCTGAACCTTCACGCATATCCTGAACAATTTTAAGATACTGCTTTACGCCTTCAGGTGCATTGCGGGTAATGGAATCGTCCAGCTTGATTAAACGGTGAATACCATTTAAAAACTCACCTGATTTCTGTGCTGCAGACGTCGATAAATCGTATTTACCTGCCCCACCATGCGTATCGATATAGCGATAAGGTTTATCTTTGGCATTTAAACGTGTTAAAAGTTGCAGCAATAACACATGCTTCATAACATCGGCAAAGTTGCCTGCATGGAAATGGTGACGGTAATTCATGTTTCTTTAATTCCTGATATCAACCGATATTTTAGCATGAAAAAATGTTTCGTTCCGCAGGATATCTTGCTCTAGAATACGCCAGCGTTTTTCTATCCTGTTTATTGAGTATATCTTTATGGATGCAATTCACTTCCCAAAGTCATGCCATGTTGATCAAATAATTGAAGATTTAGATCAGCAAGGCTTCAGCATTATTGATGATGTTTATCCTCAAGAATATATTCATGCCTTGATTGAAGAATGCACTTCTCATATGAATCAGTTTAGAGAAGCCGCCATTCAAAATGGGGTCATCAGCAAAATTCGTAGCGATCACATTTTATGGATTAATGAAGATTTAGAAAAAGCTCAACAGCACGTCAAAACGTTGCAAAATTTGGGTGAACAACTGAACCAAGCCTTTTTTCTTGGCATTCGTGAAGTAGAAGCCCATTTTGCCTGTTATAACGCCGGCGAATTTTATGCCTTACACCGCGACAATCCCCAACAAAAAAATGACCGCGTCATTTCGGCAGTTTATTACCTGCATGAAGACTGGCAAGAGGATTGGGGCGGTGAATTGCGTTTGCAGGATAAGAATGATCAGTGGCACATTATTCCGCCAAAACCGAACCGCATTGCTCTATTCCAAAGTAATTTATTGCACGAAGTGCTGAAAGCCAAACATCAACGCCTATCCATTACCGCATGGTTACGCAGCGGCAATTCCATTTGGTAATTCACATTAGAGGATGCTTTAAATCTGAAAAAACATCCTCATATAGCAATCATTGACAGATGAGGATGTAACCGATGCGGGAAAACACCAAACAGATTATTCAACGTATTGGCGAAACCGATCAGCTGTATTTACAAGGCAATACGCCAAAACTTGCCTTAGAACGTGCTGAGTTACGCATGCAACTGGTTACTCTCAGTATTGTACGTCAGGAACAGCTTCATTTCCTGCAAGAGGCCGTGGTTCTGCTTGAACAGGGCCGTATTGAATTTGAAGAAATGCCCTTAAGTTTATATATGAACTTATCCATGCATTTGGCCAAAGCCTATATGCTGTATTTCGAAATCACTAAGGAACAAAGATTTGCCTTGATTACCCAGCAAATCCTAAAGCCCCTCATTCATGACCAGTATGGTGATATTTATTTCTTCCTGGCTTATGCTTCTGCAGCTAAAAGTGAAATGGCCTTGACCAGACATTGGCTCACCAAATACAGTAAAACTGCCGATTTTGACTTGATTCTGGTACAAGAGCATCCAGCCTTTCATCCCTTCCGTGAACACGACTGGTTTGTGCATCTAGTCAAAAGTAAAGCTCATTAATTGCAGATAAATGATAAAAAAACGCCTGCAATGAGGCGTTTTTTTATGATCTGTTCTGCTTAAAAATTCCTTCTTCTCAGCAGGTTTTAAATTTCACCTGTCTACAAAAAATCAGGCAGGTTGCAGTTTGGTCGCATTCATATGTAATTGCTGGTTCAGTTCATCAATCAACATAACCCATTCATCTGCATCTTCTACCAAATAGCGAATTAAAAACTCACGCTGGGATTTATTCCAGAAGGGAGCATCATGCAAATTTTGATGTGCGGGTAATTGATGGGTACGAATAAAAAGCTCAATAGCTGCAGGACTAGACGCAAGTCCAAGTTGTTCAAATAACATTTTAAAGGATGGGTTATTATTCATGAGCATAGCACACTCCTTATCAATCAAACTGTCATTTATTATTCAATTAACTTATAAGATATTCATAAAAAAACCTAGTGATAAAACTAGGTTTGTTGTTTCAATTTGTGTTCAATGATGCGTTGACGTTGAAAGCCGGTCTTCGGTATGCAATTGCTCATTTAAGATATCCACCACCATGGCCCATTCATCATCTTTTTTCCAATGGCTGATCAGAAAATCATGCTGTGCCTGGGTCCAGAACGGAGCGTGATGCAAAGGGATATCCATCGTCAATTGATGGCTTTCTATAAACTTGTCTATCGCCTCTTGGCTCGAATCAAGTCCCAACTGCTCAAATAAAAGCTCCAATGTGGGTTGCTGGTCAAACATCTCATTCTCCTTAAATCTTTATTGTTCGCTTTTAAATTAGACGCAAGCCCCAAAAAATTCAGTTGTCGCTGCATCACAGCATGTTATTTTTTGTTCAAAAACCAAATTTCAGACGTAAAAAAAGCACCCCGAAAGGAGTGCTTCTTCAATTTAATCTAGAAGATTAAATTATTTAACCATGTCAGCAATTGCTGCACGTTCTTCTTCTAGCTCGTTAAGAGTGAAGTTGATACGTTCACGGCTGAATTCGTCGATTTCAAGACCTTGAACGATCTTGTATTCGCCATTTTCACAAGTTACAGGGAAACCGAACATTACGCCTTCAGGGATACCGTAAGAACCGTCAGAAGGAATACCCATAGTTACCCATTCGCCGTTTGTGCCAAGAGCCCAATCGCGCATATGGTCAATTGCAGCGTTTGCAGCAGAAGCAGCAGAAGACAAACCACGCGCTTCGATGATCGCAGCACCACGTTTACCAACCGTTGGAAGGAATACGTCTTTGTTCCAAGCAGCATCGTTGATTTTGTCTTTTAAGCTTTCGCCGTTAACAGTTGCAAAACGGTAGTCAGCGTACATTGTTGGAGAGTGGTTACCCCAAACAGTCATAGTTTTGATGTCAGAAACTGCAACGCCAGCTTTTTGAGCAAGTTGAGTCAACGCACGGTTGTGGTCAAGACGTAACATTGCTGTGAAGTTTTTCGCAGGAAGATCTGGAGCAGATTTCATTGCGATGTAAGCGTTAGTGTTCGCAGGGTTACCTACAACAAGTACTTTAACGTTACGGCTAGCAACTTCGTTTAATGCTTGACCTTGACCGATGAAGATCTCACCGTTCACTTTAAGAAGGTCAGCACGTTCCATACCTGGACCACGTGGACGTGAACCAACTAGAAGAGCGTAGTCAGCATCTTTGAATGCAACTTTAGGATCATCAGTACCGATCATGCCAGCCAATAATGGGAAAGCACAGTCGTCAAGTTCCATCATTACGCCTTTAAGCGCAGCTTGAGCTTTCTCAAAAGGAACTTCTAATAATTGAAGAATAACTGGTTGGTCTTTACCCAACATCTCACCGCTAGCGATACGGAATAATAGGCTGTAACCAATTTGACCAGCAGCGCCAGTAACGGCAACGCGAACAGGTTGCTTCATGTAATTATCTCCAATTGAGAGGATCGTCATAATAATTAAATAGCTGTTCTATTTAATCTTAATAATCATAAACGGCAAAGATTGTACTCCAATACTTTGACAGATGCATTTAAAAGAGAATGGATTTCAACAAAAGTATGATAGGAAATATAAATAAAATATATAAAAAAGCTTAGTAAGAACCTTTTATAGTAAATATATTTGGACAGGTATTTTGTACTTCTGCTGAACAGCGCTTGTACTGCCCATTATTTTTGTAGCAAAGTTTCACTTCGGTCAGAATGGCATTTCCCTGGGAAGTGGAACAGCTAAATCTAATGGCATTGGCAGGTAAACTTGGATTCAAACGCAAAAACTGCAGCCGGAGATTGGTCTGATGCATGGCTCGCGTTTCAGGACTGGTTAATTCCTTCGGTATTTTGAGACGCTCGGCATAATTAATGATGGTACGGAAATATTGACTTGAATTCATCTGTACACAACCACCGACTCCCCGCCACAATTGCATGCGGGCATTTTCATCGGGCATGACACGTGCCACGACTTTTGCCTGCAAGGGAGATAAAGTCGCAGTAGATGTAGTCTTACACTCGGTTTCTGAAGTTTCCGGATACAAACCGGAAATATTCAGCGAATAGCCTTCCAGACATTTTCGCTGTTTTGATTTCTGGGCATCAAACATGCATACCGCAGGGGTCATTTGTACCACCATGACATATCCCTGCAAAGGTGCAGCAAAAATTTGAGGTGCAAACAGCCCTAGTCCAGCACCGCTCACCCCGAACAGCGCCCATCTGAGTAAAACTGAAGTTTGCCCAAAAAATATCATCAACAAGTCAGACATATCAATAAAATTAAAGTTTATGGATTATTTTTAAATGGAATGATATTCATCCGCTTTTCAAGTGATTGCGCTCCTTGTCCCAGCAATACTCCATAATGAGTGGCATTGGTCATCACATGTTTTACATAATCACGTGTTTCGGTTAAAGGAATGGATTCTGTATATTGGTCAGCCGCAATCGGCTGAGCCTCCGGTTGCCAGCGACGCGCCCGGTTTGGACCTGCATTGTAGCCAGCCGTTGCCAGCACAGGACTATTGCTGAGCTGGCTCTGGATCATCGACAAATAAAAAGTGCCATAACGAATATTGGTATTCATGTCGGTTAAAGCTGCCGGGTTATAGGTTTCACCCATTTGCCGGGCCACCAGTTTCGCCGTATCCGGCATAATTTGCATCAACCCTCCTGCCCCTACATGTGAACGTGCCTGTGAAACAAAACGGCTTTCCTGACGCATCAAACCATAAGCCCATGCAGGATCGATTCCGGCATTGCGGCTATGGCTGACCACATAACTTTGATGCGGCATGGCATAACGATAAGCATAGTTGTGCTTGGATTCAGTACGGTCAGCAGCGTAAATTGCCCGATCATACCAGCCGATATCCGTCGCGCGTTTTGCCGCGGCCAGCAGCAGGCCATCATCATGTTTTAAATAGGCCTGACGTACCGCCCAGTTCCATTCACGATTCACGTAACTATCTGGCGCATTGACACGGCGTAAAGCAAAAGCACGGTTGAAATGAATATTTTGGCTCAAGCGCTGCACATCACTATTGGAAGGTTGAACATTACTGGGAATATTATTGTAACTCTGTCCTAACCTATCTCTAGCCAGAAGATTATGGTAATCATCTCCCTGTGCCAATTTTTTGAAAATTTCTTGTGCCACACGTTTAGAGTTCGCATCGCCACGCTGCTCTGAAGCCCGTGCCAACCAGTACTGCCAGCGGTCTTCCTGTTTTTGGGTTACGCCCATTGCGTCAATGGCCCGAATCAGGCTTTCCCATGCACTGAAACGAATGGCTTGACGGGCATAAATTTCCGCTTCTTCGGCACTAAACGGCAAACCGTAACTGGCATCCAGATAATTCAGCACTTCACGGTTAAAGTTGTTTTTCATGACTGTGGTTCCACCGATATAGCCCACAGTTCGATAGAGCGCTTTTTGTACTTGTAGCGGTGCCCCTTCTGCTGCATTTTTAACGGCAGCCATTGCGGTATTTAAATCACTATCCGCCAGACGCCCCAGGGCATAAATTAAATAAGCCTGATCGGCCGCAGAGGCTTTGGGCGCAGACCATAAATAATTTAAAGGATTGGCCTGAATTTGATTGAGCTGTGCAAGTGACAGGTTTACACCCAGACTTTGTGCCGTTGCCAAAGCCAGGCCCGACTGACCTGCGCGAAGCTGTCCCCACAAACGCTGCTGCCTGTCCTGTTCGGTCATCAGGGGACTCGACAGCATCATGCGTCCCAAACCGGTACAGGATTCAGGTTGTGAGCTGGTGGCAAGCCAGACATCTTTATATTCAGCAAAAACCAGGGGATCGCCCGATTTGGCACGGACCTGTGCAACCGCACAGCTTTCCGCCTGATCCGGATTGGTCACATACTGCAAAATAGGCTGTGCAGTCGCAAAATCTGCCTGCTTGACTTTTTCTTCAACATAGTCGGCCGCCAGTTTTTCCGCCATGGCCGATTGCGGATAACGCTGCGCAAAATTGATAATCTGGCTGGCAGGCTGATTCGCCAGATTGCTATTCAATAACCAGTATTCCGGATAATAGCCCAGCACATCGTTTTGCATCGATGCCTGATATTGTTGTAATAAACCTAAATTTGCAGAATTGGCAGCACGCAAAGCATCATTAAACTGTTCATCAGCTGCATGGGAAATAGAAACGAAACCGGTTGATGCTAAAGCCAAAGCAAGCATTTTATAATAATTTTTATTGATTACCCGATGAAACATATACCCGCCTTCTGTCATTTAGTATTGCCTTGGTCGCACCTAATCATTTTTGAATAGTTTAATTATTATTAAACTACTCTACTGTTCTGTTATGTAACCTTATGATTAGACAATATTAATTTTCAATCATTTTTACGTCACAAATCAATATTCTTGGCGCTTTATTTATATCTATAAGTTTGGCTTCGATTCCTGCTAAAATATGCGCCTTTCTTGTATTCGAATTGCAATTTTTCAAGATGACCACTCGCCTCTTTTTTCCATCAATACAAGTTAGGTGTTGAAATAAAAGGAAATATGGCTCGCTTATGCGGTCAGCGTTGAATTGCGGTTTCACCGATTTATCCTTTAGGAGCCTACATGACGGTTCAAACCTTCATTCCAAATAGTGCCCAAGCTGCTTCAGAAAACACTGTTACCCAGCCACAGCACACCCCAGCCGACGGTTCAGTGAAAAAACTGTATATCGAAACGCAAGGGTGTCAGATGAATGAGTATGACAGTCATCGTATGGCAGACCTGCTGGGCGACTCACACGGTTATGTACTTACAACTGACCCAAATGATGCCGATATTCTACTGATGAATACCTGCTCCATTCGTGAAAAAGCCCAGGAAAAAGTGTTTTCCGAACTGGGTCGCTGGCGCAAGCTGAAAGAAAAAAATCCTGATCTGGTGATTGGAGTGGGTGGTTGTGTGGCCTCTCAGGAAGGCGACAACATTCAAAAGCGTGCGCCTTATGTCGATATGGTCTTTGGTCCGCAAACCTTGCACCGTTTGCCGCAAATGCTCGATCAACATAACGATCAAATCGAAAAGCCCAAGAAAGAAAAAATCAAGCTGGTGGATATTTCTTTCCCGGACATCGAAAAATTCGACTTCTTGCCTGAACCGCGCGTTGAAGGTTACAAAGCCTTTGTTTCGATTATGGAAGGCTGTTCAAAATACTGTTCTTTCTGCGTAGTCCCTTATACCCGCGGTGAAGAAGTATCGCGTCCTTTAGATGACGTGCTGGCGGAAATTGCCGGTCTGGCGGAAAAAGGCGTACGTGAAATCAGCCTATTAGGACAGAACGTGAATGGTTACCGCGGTGAAACCTTTGAAGGCAATATCTGTACTTTTGCAGATTTACTTCGTCTGGTTGCTGAAATCCCGGGGATTGGCCGTTTACGTTATACCACTTCACATCCGCTTGAATTCAATGATGACCTGATTCAGTGCTACCGTGACTTGCCACAAATGGTTTCGCACCTGCACCTGCCGGTACAAAGCGGTTCCAACGATGTACTGAAAGCGATGAAGCGTAACCACACCATCGATGTGTATATCGAAAAAATTAAAAAGTTACGTACCGTCCGTCCGGATATGCATTTATCTTCTGACTTTATTATTGGCTTCCCGGGTGAAACCGATGAGAACTTTGAAGAAACCTATCAATTTATCCAGGATTTGGATTTTGACCATTCTTACAGCTTCATTTATTCAAAACGTCCAGGCACCCCAGCGTCAGAACTTGAAGACAACACCCCTGAAGATGTCAAAAAAGAACGTCTGGCCAAAGTTCAGCAATGGATTAAACGTTCAAGCATTGATAAAACCGATGCAATGCTGGGCACCATCCAGCGTGTTCTGATTGAAAAGGTTTCTGACAAAGATCCGAACCTGTTGATTGGTACTGCGGACAATACCCGTCTGGTTTCTTTCATTGGTGATGCTGCATGGGTTGGGCGTTTTGCAGAGATCGAGATTACCGAAATTAAAACTTTAAATTTTGTTTACGGTGAACTCTTGAATCTTGAGCCTGACGTGGCGTAATGTAAGGTGATCAGCCAGACCATTTTATAAGGAATTCTCTTGACTGCAGCGATCCGACGTACAGTAACTTTTCCTGGTATTTCAATGGAGCGTTTAAAAGGCATGCTGGGTGCTTACAACGGTCATTTGAAACAAATCGAACAACGTTTAGACGTCAAAATTTCCCATCGAGGTGATGCTTTTTACATCGATGGTGAAATTGATGCAGTAGAGAGAGCCGAAAGCCTCTTGATGCGTCTACATGAAGAAACCGAAGTTAGCCAGCAAGTCAGTGCGGATACCCTGCATCTGATCATTCAGGGCAGTCAGACCGACCGTGAATTGCAGGAAGACTTTTCCGACAATGAACATACCGGCCTGGATGCCGTCTGGTTGCAAACCCGCAAAGGCCGTATCAATCCGCGCGGTGCCAATCAAAAGCGTTATGTACAGCGTATTTTGCAAAGCGACATCTCATTCGGGATTGGTCCTGCCGGCACAGGTAAAACCTATCTTGCCGTGGCCGCTGCGGTAGATATGCTGGAACGCAACGAAATCCAGCGTATCCTGCTGGTTCGTCCTGCAGTGGAAGCCGGTGAAAAACTCGGTTTCTTACCGGGGGATTTAAGCCAGAAAATCGATCCTTATTTGCGCCCGCTTTACGATGCCCTGTATGAAATGCTGGGTTTTGAAAAAGTCGCCAAACTGATTGAACGCCAGATTATTGAGGTTGCCCCGCTCGCCTATATGCGTGGCCGTACTCTCAACCACTCTTTCGTCATTTTAGATGAGGCGCAAAACACGACGCCAGAACAGATGAAAATGTTCCTGACCCGTTTAGGCTTTGGTTCGCGTGCGGTCATTACCGGCGACATCACGCAGGTCGACTTGCCA
The DNA here is from genome assembly GCF_004331195.1 of Acinetobacter sp. ANC 4216. Taxonomy (NCBI): domain Bacteria; kingdom Pseudomonadati; phylum Pseudomonadota; class Gammaproteobacteria; order Moraxellales; family Moraxellaceae; genus Acinetobacter; species Acinetobacter sp. ANC 4216. Next base: position 11,986 of record NZ_SJOC01000026.1, read on the forward strand.
CGTGGTCAACAGTCGGGGCTTTCACATGCCTTACGTGTGATTGAAAAAATTCCTGAAATCCACATTACTCGCTTCCACTCTCGCGATGTGGTGCGTCATCAATTGGTTCAAAAAATTGTTGAAGCCTACGAAGGTTGGGACTCTGAACAACACCGTCTTAGTGCTGAAGCACGGGCAGAACGTAAAGCGCGTCAAGAGGCATTGATTGCTGAAAATGATGCCGCTGCCGATGCTCAGGACTAAGATATTTTAAGGATTCATTTTGAAACTTAACCTATCTTTGCAACAAGATTTTCAGTCACCTGAACTGGTACTGAAACGCGCTTATATTAAAAAAGTCATTGAAACTACACTACGTTTTATCGATGTCGATCAAGACTGTGAAATCGGGATTGCCTGTGTAGACAATGACGAAAGCCATAAGCTGAATCTGGAGTATCGTCAAAAAGACAAACCGACCAATGTGTTGTCTTTTCCGAGCGATGTGCCAGAAGAAGTGTTGGCAATGCTGGATGCACTACCGATCGGTGACCTGGTGATTTGTATTCCTGTCGTTCTACAGGAAGCCATTGACCAGAATAAAACACCGATTGAACATTTTACGCATATGCTGGTGCACGGTACCTTACACCTGATGGGCTATGACCATGAAACCTCGGATGAAGATGCGGAAGAAATGGAAGCATTGGAAATTGAAATTCTGGCGAAGTTAGGATTTGAGAATCCCTATACTGAACAACAGTAGTTCTAGCAACATTCTAATTTTTAAACCCGATTAATTTCGATTAATCGGGTTTTATTTATGTCAAATAAGCATAAAATCTTAACATACTCCCCAATAAATGGAGGAAGAAATGATAAACAGACTCCCTTCCTGGCTGTTCCTGATTTCAGCGTTATTTCCTGCATCCCAATTGTATGCCAATGTTGAATCTTTATGTAAGGAAGCAAGATTCCAGCCGGCAGATAATGCCTGGGTAGGCCATTATTATCTGGAAGGCGTAATGGAAGTCGGCTCTGAGCTGTTACTAGAACCGGACGGCAAGTTTAAATGGTATCTGACAGTCGGTGCCTTAGACCAATATGCCGAAGGAACCTGGTGGAAAAATGGGACATGTATTGGTTTGAAAGCCGCACCCCAATACCGCCAATATTTACAAATCTTCCCGACTCGCCTGGAACTTTCAGAAAAGGATTTAAACGTGACATGGCCGGACGGGGATCAAAAGGGACACTATGTATTAGCATCTCACTGAAACTACAATTAAAAACTGAAAGTTAATGATCTTAGTAAAGCAGATCACCCCACTCCATCAATGCACCTCAAACTCAGCTTCAGCCGGGTCAAAACGCCAGGTACGCACAATGCGAAGCTCTGAAATATCTTTCATCCCTTTATCAAAACCACCGAATGGAGCAGCTTTACGCACTGATGTCTTGGCAGCTTCATCCAGCAAACCATGACCTGAACTTTCAATCAGGCGAATGGCACGAATTCCGCCACTTTTATTCAAGATCACCATTAACCGGACCTCCCCTGCAAGGCGCTGCACCTTGGCTGCATCGGGATAATAGCGGTTACCGTAAAATTCTACTTTCTCACGGAATTTCTCCAGATAAGCCGCTGAAATATCCTGCTTGGCCTGTATCCCATCCACCGTTTTAATTTTTTGCTGACGGCTAAAATTTTGCTGACGTTGCAAATATTGTGCTTCCAGACTTGCCACCATCGCGGCCTTGGCTTGGAATTGGCTATTCAACTCCTGCATGGCTTTTTTACGCTGGTTCTGTTCTGCTTCTTTCTTCCAGCTTAAGGTGGTCATCAGCACTTTTTCTTCAAAGCTGAGTTCACGTTTCTGTTGTAAACGCTCCAAAGTTTCCTGTTGCTGTTCACCAGTCGTCTGCTCAGTCATCGCTGCCGGCATATCACTCGACATACGGTGTGCTTCACGGAAGGTTCCAGAACCTTGCTGATCTGCCTGTGCCAGAAAATCCGCATGTTCCACCTTGTCCTGACTTGGGCGTAAGGTGACAGCAATCTCTTTGACTGCTGCATTACTTTCTTCCGGCATGGCAAATTGCAAAGTCAAAATAATCAAATGCAAAACAGCAGCTACAATCACTGCGCTTGTGAAAATTGGATCTTTCCACCATGCATGCATTAAAGGTGCGAAACTGATTTTCTTAAGCATCACATTAAACCGACAAAATGTCTGGTCCCCAAACTGCATAAAAGCAGTATAAAATAAACACAGCGTCTAGTTTTGAATGAAGAAACGAGAACTCAGTCAACAAGCACGCTGTAGACAATTAAAATCATGAAAATGGTGCAATTAATTTTGTTAAACTGCAAGGTGGAATATCTGTATTTTTAATACTTTCGACAAAATCTATCGAAGTTTAAGAAGATTAACTCGCTGGGATGCCTTATATGCAAACGCTACTATCCAATATCTCTAAACGTATACGCCAGGTGTACCAAAAAGCTGAGGGATTTATTGAAGATGAGCGTGAATTTCCCCTTTCTCAAGTTTTTTTAAATGCAACTTTTCAGCGTTTTGTGACTGACAATGTTGCCATGCTGAAAGATCTGCATGCTGACTTGCATGAAGACTGGCTACGCTTATATGCAACGCTAGATGTGAAAGGTTTATACATTACCCTTTCAGTCGATTTGAAACTGGTACAGATGGAACTGAATAAAGACACCCAGCTGATTGTGTTTGAACAGATTAGTGACACCCAGGTGATTGAAGCAAAATTCAAAAATATCTTCCAAAAGCTTGCTGTAAAATTTGCTTTATTTTTCTATCAAAAAGTACTCAATCAAGATCCTTTAGGCATGATCCTTGAAAAGTTGAATGTCATTAAAGTGAAAGATGACTTATTGCATCTGGATTTAAACCGATGGTTAGGCAAAAAGCGCTCTATCATTGATACCTTAGCAAAAGTGCATGTCAACCATGCTGTTTTGCGTGAAGCTGAACTGGTGGTCATGGGTAATGTCAACCTGACTGCATTATTTAGAAAAATGTCTGAAGAGCCGATGGATGTTTGGGCGATTGATGCAGAACAAGCGGACAGCAAAGTCAGTCCGATCAAGCAGAAATAAGGTGAATTGTTTTTATGGATTAAAATCTGGGTTTTAACTAAAAAAACTACATTAAAGATACAGATTGCATAAGGTTTCGAATTTTATCTCTATATTCAGAAGGCATAATACTATCTACGCAGAAGTTTACATTTCATTAAGACTGCATAGGAACACTTTACTTATGGCTCACAATGTATTGAAAACAGTTGCATTCGCATCTGGTCTAACAACTACCCTGTTGTTGGCTGGAGTTTCAACCCAAACATTTGCCATGAGTCCATTCCAAGCAAGTTATCAATTTAACTATAATGGCAAAAACATGGGCTCGGCAACACGCACTTTAAGCAAGTCGGGAAATAACTGGACCTATGTCTTTGCTGCAAAAGCGGGTGCCATGGCTTCTGCGACTGAAACCAGTCATTTTAGCTTAAATGATAAAGGCGATATTCTTTCCAACAGTTTTAGTCGCCACAGTAAAATTTTGGTCCATAACAGTACCATGAGTATTAATTTCAACTCGAATGCCCAAACCATTCATACCAAAAAAGATAAAAAAGCCTATGCTTTTGACTGGAAGGCAGGTGTTCTAGATGAGCTGAATGCCGAGTTGCAATTACGTGAAGATTTAAAATCTTCAGGTTTAAAATCGAATTATTTAATTGCCGATGCCAAAGAAGTGGAATCGCGCCACTTTATTAAACAGGGCAATGAAACAGTAAAAACCGCTTATGGTACTTTTGACACCATTAAAGTAGTGCTCAAACATAAAAAGCCAAATCGCGATACCATTTTCTGGTTAGCACCTCAACTGGACTATACCCCGGTGAAAGTGACTCATCAAGATGGAAAAGCATCCTATGGTTTACTGTTAACAGGTTATAAAGGCCCAACGAGTTAATCGATTTGATCAATTTCGCTTGCATTTTTCGAGAGCCTTTTTAAAATACGCATTTGCTTGAAAAAGCATCTGCCCTTAGAGGAATTCTCCCGTGCACGCATTAGAACAGAAAATCTTAAGTGAAGGTATCGTTCTATCTGACCAAGTTCTGAAAGTTGATGCTTTCTTAAATCATCAAATTGACCCTGTATTGATGCAACAGATTGGTAAAGAATTTGCTGCCCGTTTTAAAGATGCAGGGATCACTAAGATTATCACCATTGAAGCTTCTGGTATTGCTCCAGCAGTAATGGCCGGTTTAGAACTTGGTGTGCCTGTGATCTTTGCACGTAAATATCAATCTTTAACTTTAAAAGATGATTTATACCGCTCTAAAGTGTTCTCTTTCACTAAACAAACTGAAAGCACAATTGCCATTTCAAACAAGCACATCAACTCTAGTGACAAAGCTTTGGTGATTGATGATTTCCTGGCAAATGGTCAGGCAGCTTTAGGTCTTGCCGATTTAATTCATCAGGCAAAAGCGGAAGTTGTAGGTATTGGTATTGTGATTGAGAAGTCTTTCCAGCCGGGTCGCCAATTGTTACTTGATAAAGGTTACCGTGTTGAATCTTTAGCACGTGTTAAATCTTTGGAAAATGGTACTGTTGAATTTGTCCGTGATTAAGATTTCAACTGAATTTAAAAAGAGCGCTCAGGCGCTCTTTTTTTGTAAGTGTTTTTTTATAGCGATCTAATTTTCAGACCAAATATTATCTTACTGTAGGTTGACTCTATTATAGAGCAATACTCAATAAACATTTTTTGTACTAAAATAAAAAAGTCTAACTATCCGCAAATAGTTAGACCCTGGATCATATTGAACGGTGGATTTACTTTACGGTCACAGTAATGCTGCCGGTGTTTACAGCACCAATAGCTGAAGTTTTGATGCCATCAATATGATTCTCGAATCCTCTTGTATTTACAGATGCATCAATAGCTGCTGAATTAAAGGCTAAATTCGCTGCAGTATAATTACTTAGAGTTTCAGAGAACTGGTCATAAGTGTCAGTATTCAATGATGTACTGATAGAACTTTCAAACTCCGATGAACGCTCAGAATTCCATTGTTCCAAAGAACCCTCTGCATTTTTTTCAGCATCAAAAGTTTTCTCTAATGTACCCGTATTCACTGCGCTCAAATTGCCTTGTTGTAAGTTAATGCTACCGGTGTTTACCGCACCAATTGCTGAAGTTTCTACTGCGATTTTGTCTCCCACATTATTCAGTGAGTTATACGCCCCGTGTACGTTGACTGTTGCATCAACAGTAGCGGTATTAATGGCAAGGTTAAGCGCAGTACCATTTTTAGCATGTTGAGATACAGTGGCCAAAGTAGCGTCTAAACCTGTATTTACAGTGACCTCTTGAGCATTAGCCATGCCTGCACCGGACACGAAGGCAACAGATAAGGCGATTGTTTTGATAGTCTTATTCATGGTTATTTTCCTTTTTTCTAATTTTGAAGTACTTCTCGCTAAGCACTTCTTTTTATAATGGGAGCGAGCCCATTTTTATATATTCTTTAATCACGCTGCGTGCTTGACCAGTAGTTTTCGACCACTTCCGGATTAACATCCCACAGCATCTGAGTCTTTTCAT
>NZ_SJOC01000027.1:0-18380 GCF_004331195.1 Acinetobacter sp. ANC 4216
GGTAGCGATTGAACTTTTACTTTTCAAAGTAGCATAAATTTCGTATCTTTCATCTTGAGAAAGTTGGGTGTATTTCTTCATTGTGTGCTTTCCAATTGCGAGTTGAAAAAGTCCAATGATTCTACGAATACACCTAACTTTTTCAACTAACTACAAATGTGTCGCACTTGGGATTTGAATCTGCGGCTAATATAAATGCAAATTACTATAAATATACCAGAGCAATGATCGACAAATATTGTAAGACTGGCTTATATGAGCGTTCAAAGCATCATTCTATAGGTATAGATTTCAGCGAAAAATCTTTGATTGGTATTGCAAACCATATAAAAAATATAAAAGGCATCAAATATAATCATACAAATATTATTGATAAAAACTTAGAACCATTACAAATTTATCAAAACTTAAAAGGGTTTAGTAAAAGTTATATCGATTTAATGTTTCATATAAATTTTGTTCACCAATCAAAAATTAAAATTATTTGTGAAGGAAAAACTGACCCTCAACATATTTATAACTATTTAAGAAACACAGATTTATTCCATAAGAATCAGTTTGATATAATAAGCTTCGAGAAGCATCTTAGCTCATTCACACAGCCTTTAAATCTTTCAGGGGGAACTGACCAATTATGTAAGTTTATTAAAATGTACTCTCATTTATATAAATCAATTGATAAATCAAAGTATCCAACAATTATTTTTGTCGATAATGACCCAGCAGGAAATAGTACTTTTAATACAGCAAAATCGTATTCTACTTATAACGAAATAAAAATTTTAAGGGATTCAATTAGAGTTGCCTTTGTTTGTAAAAATCTTTACATAATACAATCGGCAAAACATTGCCCAGGAATAGAATATTTATATCCTTCTCATGTACTAGAAGAAAAATTGGAAGGAAAGACCCTAAATTTAAGCAATGATAAAATTAAAGATGATAGTGAATATGGAAAAATCGTTTTTTTCCACAAAATCATTAAACCTCTAGGAAAAAAAATTTATTTAGGTAAATTCAGATATCTTTGTTTTGGCTTCTATCAAATAGCTCAACATTTAAAAAATACTTAACCCGCTTACACAATCATAAGATCCGCTGCGCCAACAATGTCGCAAAATGCTGTTTAATCCGCTGCCCTTGCTCATCGACACGATGCAACTCACCAACATTTTCATTGTATTTCACAATATTCCAGCCCTTATACAAAGCACTTAACTCACCTGCTTTAAACGTAAAAGGAAAGTCAGGCTGTGCAGGTATGTCTGGCGTGTCCATCGCACAGACAATCAGGTTATAGCCACCCGGAGCTGTTGCCTGCTGCATCTGCGCAATTAAAGGTCTAACGGTTTTGGCCTGTAAAAACATCATCACCACGGTACAGCAAATAAAGTCATAACGACCTGTAATGCTCTGGTCGGCATTAAGGTCTCTCTGCTGTACCTGAATATTATCAATCTGCTCAGCCTGGATAATCTGCCTTAAGGTTTTCAGGCTGTTTTCATTCACATCCCAGGCATCCACCTCAAAACCATGCTGACTTAAATACAGCGCATTGCGCCCCTGCCCGCAGCCGACATCCAGGGCACGACCACCTTGCAAATACGGCGTAGCAGCTAAAATTTCCGAGTGCGTGGGTGAAAGCTGATACTTTTTAGTGAAATAATCCTGTGGTAGACAGTAAAACCGTAGCTGACATTGCACATCATCACTGGCAGAAATAATTTTATGCCACGCCTGCGGTTCAATAAACGGAGGCTGCTGCTCTGGGCTAAAGACATGCTCGGACTGTACGGCGCCCGATTCTTCCAGCATGGCAAAATGCAGCTCGCCCTTGAATACCGTGAGTTTTGCCCAGGTACCGGCTTTGGTATTGTGCTGTTTTTTAAACCCTTGCGGAATAGTCTGCTGTGTCCAGACAGGAAGTTCTTTATAACAAATCAGCTGTTGCATAAAAGACTGCGCTCCAAAGCATCGGTGGTCGGGCTGAAATTAATCAGTTGATGATGTATGTTTTTAGCATAGTACGTTCAACCGCAGATTGAAATAAGCTACTCGCATTCCATTCAGGCAAACCACGTATCCTTTTAAAAACAAAAACTGCCCAGTACGGACAGTTTGATGGTCTTTAAAAAAGAAGTAATGATACTTCGGTTTTACTGCAACAGTTGTTCGCGCAGCCACATCATGTATTTTTCCCGGTCCATAAAATCAGGCGCACTGCCCGTGTCCAGACTAAAATATTGCTGATTGAACCGAATCACAATCTGTTCGGTATAGTGCCAGCCTTCAATCATTTCAAAGTATTGATTGAAGAAAGAACGGGTTTTACCCCTGTTGTTTAAGCTTTCTAGTTTCGGATATTTTTTATTTTCAACAAACTCACTATACACATGCTGAATATCATCAAAAACGTGTAGAGTTTTCATGACTCACCTGCCTAGATTTTATGTCGTGATCTTTGCGACTGTTTTAATCTAGCAAACGAATTTGAAAGGCGAATGACAACTCTATTGCAAAACTGTCATGTTTAAAAAGATAAGATTCCTGTGTTCAACAGCATGCTCGCTTTAACCGGTAAAACCCAAGAAAAACTCAATGATTACAAATATTAAAAATATCAATTTCTATTGAATTAAACCGGAATAGGACAAAAAACTCAAAATTAATGTAACCCATTCGAAACATCATGTTATCACTCTGTAAATTTAGTGGAATATTCACACAATTAAACACCTACACGCTGTTCAGTCAGAAAAAGTAAGGATCTTGAGCGTTAAAATAACCCGTACAAAAAATCTCTTTATTCTCACGATTGAGTAACCAACATGAATACCATTAAAACTGCTATCGTTATCGCTTTAGTTGCCGGTACAACATCGGCTATGGCTGCTACTGCTGTAGAAACCACTCCGGCGGCTAAAGTTGCTGCTGCAAAAGCACATGTAAAAGCAGATGTGGCAAAAACAGCGGCTGCAGTTCAAAACACTGCTGCTGTAACTAAAGATAAAGCGGCTGCCATGTCTAAAACTGCTGCCCATAAAACTGGAGCCGCCAAAAATGCAGCCCTAACTAAAACAGCTCATGCAAAAGATGCCACTGTAGCTAAAACTGTAGCAGCTAAAGAAAAAGCGGTCGTTGCAACTCAAACTGCTGCTCACAAAACAGAAGTCGCTAAAGAAGCTGCTGTAGCCAAAACTGTAGCAGCTAAAGATGCAGCGGTAGCAAAAGCAGTTGAAGCGAAAGATGCAACCGTTGCTAAAACTGCACAAGTAACAGATACCGCTGCGGCTAAAACAGTTGCTGCAAAAGATGCTACTGTAGAAAAAACAGCTGAAGTCAAAGAAGCCGTAGCTGAAAAAACAGATGCGGTTAAAACTGAAGTCAAAGCCGAGAAAAAAGGCTTCTTCTCTTGGTTTAAAAAATCTGCGGCTTAATCTGCATAACGGATTTTAACCGTCAAAAAGGATGCCATTAATAGGCATCCTTTTTTATTGCTATTTTAGCGATCAAACTCGAGTACACCCTCCTATTCAAAGGAGTTTTTTGCTGTAGTTGCAATTACCTAATGAATTAATTTTGCGGGACATTTTCCAAAACACCTAGTGAAATTTGCTCTCGGGCAATTTGCACATTGGTGGCACGACGGTCTATACCAAAAGGCTCAAGCAGCACATACAGGCCTTCTCTTGGATCAGGTGACTGCAAACCTCGGGCAATGGCCAGAACATATTGCTGCAATGCCAATGGCAAGCTGTTGATATCCGGCATAGGGGCTTCAGGAACCAGATCGATGGTCATCAGGATAGTGGGATCAACCACAAAGTTTTGTGTATCCATCTGGATCTGCATAATTCTATGCTGCAAAACTCGCTCATTTTGAGGATCAGTCCGATATTCAATCACGGGTGTGGTTTCAACGCTTAACTCGGTATCTGTTAAGGGAGTTAATCCAGGTGCATCTGCTATATCGGCAAAAGTAGAGGAAATAGAAAAGCTTGCGGCAATCGCTACGATTGCACAGGACAATTTTTTTAGGATCTTCATGGCAGTTCTACTCAACAATGAATTGAAGTAAACAAACAACCGTCGACACCTATAATTGTATAGTTTATGCGCCTTTCAGCCAGTTGCCACAGACCAGTGGTCTTGCAGGACATTCTAACTTTCGTTAAAAAATCATCTCATTTCACATCTTAAATAATATGAGACCTGTGTCTATAAAACAGCTCTACTCTGGATCATGTTTCGATAAATCAGATTTTTATTTTCTTCTGCTGATGCTGCTCCGCTGGCGTAAAAATTTCGTCATAACCGTTATTTTTCTCGCATTCCAATGCGTAAAAGTACAGGAAATGTTACAACTAAATGTTCAGGTACGGCTTGCAAAGCCTCTGAAATCGGCTGCAGCGGATCATTACTGTTGCGGTCTTGATAATGTTTCAGCGCTGACCAGGTGTTCAAATAACTGAGCAATTGCTGCCCTGTCCATTGATAATGCAAATGCAGTTTCGGGACAGCTTTTTCCTGAAAAGGAAATGGAATGGTTTGATACAGCTCATCAATATAACGGCGTTCACGATCCCAATAGCCTTTTAAAGTTTCAAAATACAGCTGCTGAACCAAACCGTTGATTGCAACATGCTGTATTTTAATTAAGCCATAACCAATGGCAGCGAACACGCCTCGCGGTTTAAGCACCCGTGCAACTTCTTTATAAAACCTATCAAAATCAAACCAGTGTATGGCTTGTGCCACCGTTACCAAATCAATAGATTGCTCTGGAATGGTAGTCTGCTCTGCCGCTTGTACCTGATAGCTGACATTGTCAAAATAAGGTGCCTGTTGTAACTGGGCCTCGCTGATATCGGTTGCGACCACATGTTCGAAATACGGCGCCAGAAGCTGGGTAAACTGACCGGAGCCTGCACCACAATCCCAGGCAAAAGTGCGTTCCGGCACATGCCGTAAAATTTCTTTGATAATCTGGCTGGAATAGGTGGGACGGGCCTGCCTATAACGCAAACTGTTGCTAGAAAAAAGGTCTTTCATTTAACGATGCTCAAATATTTTTATAAGTTTAATCAATGACCTGATCAATTCTAAAACTGGTCTGGGCAATCGGCACCAGCTGATCATTCAATTGATAATATTTAACATCGTATGTACCGACTTTCCAGCCCTTTGCCGGGCTAAAACTGACCCAGTTCTGTTCCCGATTGGCACTGATGCGCTGCGGCATAAAAAACAGCACCTCACCTGTCGCCTGGTTGCTCCAGCGCACAAAGACCTGCTCGTTATTCGGTGTTTTTCCCAACGTATCAAAATGGGCAAATAGCTGCTGTCCGGCATAAATCTGCCTAGGCATTACACTACCTGCGGAATATTGTTGTTGTGCCGTGACCTTGGCCTGACCGGTCATGGCTTCATTGGGATCATTTTTTGCATCGACAAATTCACTGACCAGACGTTTGGCAAACTCGCGTTTGTTTTGGATTGCGGATAGATCATAGTCCGGAAAAGCCTGGGACAGATACTTATCGATCTGCTGGGGTGTGGCCTGATCTATAATACTATTGACCTGAGCTTTCTGGTTTTTCAGCTGCTGTTGTAACACAAGCCGGTCTTCAGGCTGGGTCTGCGTTTTTTGCTGAATAGTATGGATAAAATTTTCCACAGCCCGATCCTGAGTGTGCTCAGCTACAGGCGGTTCAGGTTCAGGCTGGAATGAGGCAACGAAATAGCCCAGTCCAAAACACGGAATGCCAATCAACAGCGGCATAACGAATTTCATGCGGCCTAAATACACGACTTAGTTACAGGTGATGGTTTCAGTCAGGTTTCCGACATTGATATTCACGCTTCCAGTAGGAAATAATGCCCCTGCATTGACTTGCTGCCTGGTCAAGTTGGTTCCTGAAAGCAGTCTTAACCCTTCCGAAGTACACAGTCCGGTCTGGGTATCATTGGTTAGTCTAGCTACACAGCCATCTACTGTGACTTGATGGATATTGGCTGCTGTTTGAGTACATAACTGAGTAATGACGGCTGAAGAAGGTGATGCCAGCTCACAGGCTGAGCAGTCCTGGCTTGGGCCACCACAGGCATTTGCCGCTTTTTCACTGCGGCAAATATAAGTTTGCGTACCAAAGGTAAAGGTTTTCTCAAAGGAGGAGTTGAACTGATCTCCAAATCCACTACCGCCACAAGCTGTGACTAATAATGATAAACCAGCAAATACAGGAAGCGCGATTCTTTTCATTGTGGATTCTCCAATTGTTATTACTTTGATTCTATAAGAAAAAAATTCTTAACCTGTGGAGATCTCAAGCGAGAAAAATTATTGCGTTTTCGGTGTCAGTACCTCGGACACAGGAAGACTACGCATAGAATTTTCAAGCATGTCAATGTTGATATTGTTCAGGTTGATCTGTATATGACCCCGGTCGAGGGGGCGCATACTGTTGCTACGGTCTATGCCAAAGGGCTGCAACATAATATATAAACCTTGTGTAGGATCACTCGACTGTAACCCCTGAGCAATATTCAATACATGCTGTTGTAGTAAGGGAGGTAAAGAATTTAGGTCTGGCTGTGATTGTAAGGGCTGAATTTCAAGATTGGCAACCACCTGGCTGTCGATCATAAAGTTCTGGGCTTCACGTGAATTACGAATGATTTGATGCTGCAAAGCACGGCGGATCTTTTCATCATTCTGATACGGCACGATCCCTGTTTCTTTACGCAATTCTGGCTCAGCCAATACTTGTAAGGTCGGCAAGTTCACAATCTCATCTGCGTGGGCGGTCATGTTCCCCATATAACCTAACATCAACATCAAAGCAGAGATTTTTAGAAGATTCATAAGCTTGACTCATAACGTAATTTCAAGGCAATGCAGCTTCACACCATGCAAGGAAAATGTTTCTCACTGCAACTGTATACGTTATAGCCTACATGAAATTCCGTTTTAGCTCACTCAGACTCAGATGAACGGTCTTCCAAAAGTATCTCAATCTATTAATGAGATTCGCTTATATCCGCCTGTTATCGCATCTTGCATGCAGGGATAAGTCCCCATATCCAACAGACAGGCAAAAAAAATCCCCAAACAATGTTTGAGGATTTTTTAAATATGGTGGCGAGACCCAGGATCGAACTGGGGACACACGGATTTTCAATCCGTTGCTCTACCAACTGAGCTATCACGCCGATGCCGTGTATTAAGCCGTATCTGTTATCAATAGTCAATATAATTCATGACATTTTTATTTGATCGGGTATTTTTTACCCAAAAAAAAATCCCTGATGGGATCAGGGATTGAAATCTTAAAATCAGATTTTGAATATGGTGGCGAGACCCAGGATCGAACTGGGGACACACGGATTTTCAATCCGTTGCTCTACCTACTGAGCTATCACGCCGATGTCGCGTATTAAACAGTTTAAGTGTTTTACAGTCAAGCAGGTTTTGGGCTTTTTAAAGCAAGTGCTTATTTTTAAGGCAAATTGGCATTTATTTGCCTATTTTTTATTTAAAACTCAAATCATTATTTAATAGATCTCTTTTATAAATCAGAAAATGTTCAATATTTAATATTTTAAATCAGCACGGCCTCATTTGATTGATTTAATTTTTTACCTTCTCGTAGGCAATCTCTCTACTTTTGAAAGGTCAAAAGTAGACAAAAACCTTTTGTTTCCCATACACGACATCCTTGTCGTGATGGGAAACGTGTGGCATCCATGCCACACTCATGACTCTAATATCGACTAAAATCTATTTTCAATTTCAGCTTTATGAACAATTTTTAGTTTCTAAAATGATTTATGAAAGAAGTCTAATCGCCTCCATATTTTTCACTTATAAAAAAACAGCCTGAAGGCTGCTTTTTTATGTATTGGACGGGTTTAAATTTTTTCCAGATGCGCCAGACAGCGATGAATTGCCCCACAGCCCGGTTCAAATGTCTTCACGCCTTTTTCTTCTTCTATGCGGCACACTTCACTGACCAGCCGTTCTGCAACCCCGCGTCCACGGTTGGCCGGGTGTACCACAATATTTTCCAGCGTCCGGCTTTCCCCCTGCCCGGTACACCAAATTGCCCCAATCACTTTAGTATTAAATTCTGCTGTGTAAACTAGGGTATACTGAGCCAAGTTTTGCTCTAGTTGTTCAATGGCATCCTGCCCATCTCCAAATTCCGGGCTAGTGTCATACAGTCGCTCAAGCTGGCTGCGCACTTCGTCATTTTCTAGTGAAGTATAAGCGTGTACGGTAATAGGCATTGATTAACCCTCCTGAGCAATCTAATATGCGGGGACTTCGTCGCCGCGAAAAAACATTTTACATCATCATTTTTGACGTTTTTGAGGAACGTGTCTATGACGCAACGTATCAGTGAAGTGGTAAGAAACACTAACGAAACCAAAATCCGAGTTCGTGTGAATCTTGATGGTACAGGTCAAGGCACTCTCAATACAGGTGTTCCATTTTTAGATCATATGATTGATCAAATCAAGCGACACGGCTTATTTGACATTGATATTCATTGTGATGGTGACCTGGAAATTGATGACCATCACACCGTAGAAGACTGTGGTATCACTCTAGGTCAGGCATTTGCCCAAGCCCTGGGTGATAAAAAAGGCCTACGTCGTTATGGTCACTTCTATGCCCCACTGGATGAATCTTTAAGCCGTGTTGTGGTTGATTTATCTGGTCGTCCGGGCTTGTGGATGGATATTCCATTCACTCGCGCACGTATTGGCAGCTTTGATGTTGATCTATTCTCTGAATTTTTTCAAGGTTTTGTGAATCACGCCTTAATGACCCTGCACATTGATAACCTGAAAGGCAAAAACAGCCATCACCAGATCGAAAGCGTATTTAAAGCATTTGCCCGCGCACTCCGTATGGCCTGTGAAGTCGATCCACGTGCAGAAAATACAGTAGCTTCAACCAAAGGTACCTTGTAATGACCCGTATTGCCCTTCTTGACTATGGTATGGGAAATTTACACTCTGCAGCTAAAGCCCTGGAACATGTCGGTGCAACTGTAGATGTCACCAATGATCCCAAACTGATTGCCCAAGCCGACAAAATCGTCTTTCCGGGGGTCGGTGCAATGCGTGACTGTATGCAAGGCATGCATGAAGCCGGTATTGATGAAGTGGTACGCCATGCCGTATTCAACAAGCCTGTGCTGGCGATCTGTGTCGGCATGCAGGCGCTGATGCAGCGCTCGGAAGAAAATGGCGGTACCGATGCGCTGGGTATTTTTGCCGGTGAAGTGAAGCGCTTCCCGGATATGGAAGGCTTAAAAGTGCCGCATATGGGCTGGAACCAGGTGCATCAGGCAGACCCAAGTCATCCAATGTGGAAAGACATTGAACAGGATGCGCGTTTCTATTTCGTGCATAGTTTCTATGTTGAACCGCAAGACAAGAGCATTGTGGCAGCCACTTGTGACTATGGTTTAGAGTTCTGTACGGCGCTGCATCAAGAAAACCTGTTCGCTACCCAGTTCCATCCAGAAAAGAGCCATACTGCCGGTTTACAGTTACTGAAAAACTTTGTGGAATGGAATATCTGATTTCCACGCTGCACATCAGAAGCCCAGTTTCGACTGGGCTTTTATTTTGCCTAAAATACGAAAAGCGATTAAGCTGAATACAAACCCAGAAAACTATTGATGATTATGGAAGAGCCATTGCTTCAAACCCTGCCCAGCAAAGAACAGATTCAGGCCTTCCCTTTATTTAAAAACCTTCCGATGCAACAGATTCAGGTGATTCACAACCTGGAACAATGTCATGCTTTGGAAGCAGAATTAAAACACTGTGCTGTTCTGGGTTTTGACAGCGAATCTAAACCCACCTTTGAAAAGGGCGAAGTTGCAACCGGACCGCATCTGATTCAGCTGGCGACCTTGGACAAAGCCTACCTGTTCCAAATGAATGACGAGATTTGGGAATTTTTAAAGCCGATTTTTGCCGACCGTGACCAGATTAAAGTCGGCTTTGGCTTAAAGAATGATGCCCATCTGTTGCGTAAAAAAGGCATTGAACTGAACAGTGTGATTGAACTGTCGAAATGCTTTTCTGCCTTTGGCTTTACCAATCCGTTGGGACTGAAAAATGCCATGGCGCTTCTATTTCAGGTGAACTTTCCCAAAAGTAAAAAAACCAGCACCTCGAACTGGGCACGCAAAACGCTGACGCCCCAGCAGATTGACTATGCCGCTGCCGATGCCTATGCCCCGGTTTTAGTCTTTGAAGAATTACTGCGCTTAGGCTTACTTCCCAAACATATTCCCAATACCACATTAAAGTTGCGCATTCGCCCCAGCAAAATAAAAGCTGAAACTGGTGCTTAGAGATTTGCCAATACTTTGTTAAGATGGAACACAATGAATTCAATAAGATTAGGCAAGGAGCGAAAGCATGCTGATCATCCCTGCAATTGACCTGAAAGATGGCAAATGTGTCCGTTTAAAACAAGGCCGTATGGAAGACGATACCGTATTCTCTGACGATCCGGTTGCAACTGCACAGCATTGGGTCAATGAAGGCGCACGTCGCTTGCATCTGGTGGATTTAAACGGCGCTTTCGCAGGTACACCGATTCACAAACCTGTGGTGGAAGCAATTGCGAAAGCGCAACCAGAACTGCCTATTCAAATTGGCGGTGGTATCCGTTCGCTGGAAACTATTGAACATTATTTGGATGCCGGTGTGTCTTTTGTGATTATTGGCACCAAAGCAGTTCAAAATCCTGAATTTGTTGAAGAAGCCTGCAAAAAATTTGCCGGTCACATCATTGTCGGTATCGATGCCATGAACGGCATGGTGGCAACCGATGGCTGGGCAAATGTGACTGATGTAAAAGCAACAGATTTGGCTAAACGTTTTGCTGATGCTGGCGTATCAAGCATTGTGTATACCGACATCGCGCGTGACGGCATGATGCAGGGTGTAAACATCGAACAAACCGTCAATTTGGCGACGTATTCAGGCCTGCCTGTGATTGCATCTGGTGGCGTGACCAATCTGGATGATGTGCGCAACTTAAAAGGCCAACCGGGCATTTTAGGTGCCATTACCGGTCGTGCCATTTACGAAGGCACGCTGAATCTTCGTGAAGCGCAATTATTGTTAGATGAACAATCACTTTAATTCCGTGATGTATCTCCAAGAGGTCTTCGGACCTCTTTTTTATTTCTGATATTTTAAAATCACTTTCTGTGTCAACATGCCCTATTTTCATTATGGCCTGAAAGCCAAAGCACCGCAACTTGCCTTAATTTTCATTACCCTGATTTGGGGCGGTTCGTTTATTACCGTGCAATACGGCTTAAACTTTGCCAGTCCGATGTTTTTTGTCGGCTGTCGTTTTGCTGCTGCCATGCTGTTTGTCGGCCTGTTTTCCTGGAAAGATTTAGCTGGAATCCGGCTGAAAGAAATTGCCGCAGGGGCCTTGATTGGTCTGGTAATTGCCTTGGGTTACGGCACGCAAACCATTGGGCTGCAAAGCATCAGCAGCAGTGAATCGGCTTTTTTAACTGCGCTGTATGTACCTCTGGTGCCGATTCTTTTATGGCTATTGTTCCGTAAAACACCGCAATTCATGACCTGGTGTGGAGCAGCGCTGGCCTTTTTAGGTCTGGTCTTTTTAACCGGCAATGGTTTTGGTGCAATCCAGCTGAACTTTGGCCAGATCATTACCATTCTCGGTTCAATCGCGATTGCTATGGAAATTATTCTGATCGGATTGTTTGCCGGTAAAGTCAATGTGCGGCGTGTCACCGTCATTCAGCTCGGCTTTGCCTCGATTTTTGCCTTTTGTATGATGCCCCTAGCGGATGAAAACTGGAATCCGGTCTTTTCCTGGCCGCTCGTGATCATTTTAGCTGGCTTAGGTTTAGCCAGTGCCGCCATTCAACTGGTGATGAACTGGGCACAGCGTGCAGTCGACCCTGCGCAGGCTGCCATTATCTATTCAGGTGAGCCGGTTTGGGCTGCTTTAATTGGCCGTATCGCGGGTGAGCGTTTGCCCCTACTGGCCCTCCTGGGTGGAGCTTTGGTGGTTTTAGGAGTGATTGTCAGTGAGTGGAAACCGAAATTCTTGCAGAAGAATGAGGAAGTGAGCCCTTAAAAGCTGCATTTCTCCCCCTCCCTGACCTTCTCATCCGGGGAAAGAGAAACTAAAGCCGGAGATGATAAGCACTACCCTACAAGCAAGAGCTCCTTCACCAATTTCTAGAACGATGCTACTGCTAAAATACTATTTCTAATATGCCATTTCCAAAAAGACAGCTTTATCTCTCTGCTGTCCCATAATTTAATTTAAGTAAACTTTGGATTGACGAATGTGGCAGGGATGCCACATGTTACCCACACATAACATGGATGTTATGTGTGGGTAACAAAGGCTTTTGCTTACTTTTGGCCTGTCAAAAGTAAGACATCGCCTACACAAATGCATTTCGATTTTATTGAAAAATTGTGGCTGTGAAAGACTTTAACTTATCTATGAAATTTTAAGCTTTCTCATCAGCAAAGAATTAAAGAAAATAATGAATATCGGATTAACAAACGAATGTCTACAAACAGACTTCATAAAAATTCATTTATATGATTCTAATTCGAAATTAACCGTTTTCAGCAAAATAAAAGCCCTTAACAGAACTATGGGACAGTACTGGCTCAATCTGCCTTTTTGAGTATTCACCCGTCTTATTGATACATCGGCTGATTATCATTCAGGCGCATCATACCGCGAATCGCCCGATACACAATCCAGATCCAGGAAACACCAATCACAACCAGACAAAATGCACTTGCCCCTAAGGCAACCCCAGTAAATACATCCATGTTTTCACCCGTGAAAAACAGGAAAATAAAAGGAATAAAGGCAATCAGGTTCCAGAACAGATACCACCAGAAAGTTCGGATTTGCCAGGTAAAATGGCTTTCAAAAATAGAGCCACGTACATCATTGCGTTTTATATAGTTAATGATCAGGGCAACAACAGCCAATAAACCACCCGTAAAAATGGCAATCATGTAGAGGATATAAAGGATTAAAGTGAGGCTACGATGCGGATCTTGATCTATAGAATAATTCATTGTCATGCCTTATAAAGTCATTGCTCTCCTTAAAATTTCAGTACATTAAAAGGAGAAATCAGCCATAAAATCAAAAGTATGTTCAAGGCTATAGTACAAAAATAAATCTTTCTAAAAGGTTGTTTTTGTGTTTTATGCCGCAGTTTTTCCTGAGCCAGCCATGCCGTAGGCCAGCCGCCAAGAAAAGACAATACATGCAAGGCCTGTTCGGGTACGCGGTGCTTACCCTGCTGGGCTGCTTCTTTATCTTGGGCGTACAGCCAGTAAGTAATGGCATTAATGAGACTAATAAATAACAGCACCATGCCACTTAATAAACCCGCTACGGTAAACACGGCCAAAGCCAGAATATAACCGACACAGGCAATTTGCATCGGTTTTAATTTTTGCGCAGGTTGACTGGAAGGTTTTGGCTTGCTGACATTTTTTTTAGTTTGTGACGCTTTAAGATAAGTCACCTGCTGGGCACGATAACGTCCATCTCCATCCAGCAATACCGTATATTCAAGCGCACAACCCACAATCGGACGGGGTCCCTGACGGGCAAAATCCTTGATATGCAAAAACACGCGATCTTTCGAGGCATCATTGGGCTGAATAAAACCATAGCCTTTTTCATCAAACCATTCGACTAATCGCCCCTGATCACGCATTTTTATATCCTATATCAAGCCGTCACAAATTTTAGTCGTTCCACAAGCATATTACGCATTTCCAAAGGATTTTTTTGAAGAATATCATCTCCTGTACGTCCTTGTTGTGCATTTTTTTGTGCGACTTGTAAACGCATCAGCCAAAAACGTGCAGCTGCCATAGCCAGATAGATTTCCAGGCAGGATTTTTCATCCTGAGTCAATGGACGCACCGTTTCATAGGCTTCTAAAAAGGCCTGGGCTTTCGCTTCATTTAAGTAAACCTCAGGATATTCGGTACAGAAGTCATTTAAGGTAATTGCAATGTCAAACAGGAATTCATCTTTATTCAATTCGTAAAAATCCAGAATTCCTTTTAATTCATTACCTTCAAACAGGGTATTGTCACGGAACAAATCTGAATGGATAAAGCCTTTAGGACGGTTTGGATAGACGGCAGTGAGCGCATCATAAAGCCCCAGCACTTCGCTGAGCAAAATGGCATCGGCCGGATTTAAAGTCGGTTTTAATTCTTTCGCCACTTGCAACCAGTAATCATGATTACGATATTCGGCGCGTTCCAAAGGAAAATCCTGTAAAGCAATATGGATTTTCGCCTGAGCCACAGCAATCGCCTGTACCTGTTCCAGAGTTGATGGCATGGGATGCTTGCCCATCATGCGCGGTGCAATCTGGGCGGGTTTATCTTTTAAAGTATGAATGGCTTTGCCCGCATAATTTAGCGGTACCGGCACAGCCACCCCCTGTTTGCCCAAATGCTCCAGCACGGGAACCAGCTCCCCCGCACCTTGTTCATCCATTTCTTCAAATATCGTGAGTACATACTGCTGACCATTTTCACAGACTAAAAAATAGTTTGTATTCTGAATACCTCCTTGAATCGGAATCAGGTCCAACACCTCTAATCCATAAGGTGCTGCAAACGCCTGAACTTCCTGTAAAGTCAAAGTGGTATAAACCGACATAGAAAAACCTGCAAAAAAACCTACATAATTTTGATAGAATACCTGCTACGACTACCAAGGTGTAGCACCTTCGTGGCGAAGTTTCATAATCGGCTGTTATTTTTGGAAAAAATTATGCTTGCTAAACGTATTATTCCTTGCCTTGACGTAGATAATGGTCGAGTGGTGAAAGGTGTACAATTCCTTGATATTCGTGATGCAGGCGATCCGGTTGAAGTAGCACGCCGTTATAACGAACAAGGTGCAGATGAAATCACCTTCCTAGACATTACCGCAACCTCAAGCGGCCGCGATACCACGTACCGTACCGTTGAACGCATGGCCGAAAGCGTATTTGTTCCCTTAACCGTGGGTGGCGGCGTGCGTAAGGTGGAAGATATCCGCCTGTTGCTGAATGCCGGTGCAGATAAAGTCAGCATTAACTCGGCTGCGGTATTTAACCCGGAATTTGTGCAGGAAGCTTCGCAACGCTTTGGCGCCCAATGTATTGTGGTCGCTATTGATGCCAAGAAAACTGGCGACAATAAATGGGAAATTTTCACCCATGGTGGCCGTAAACCGACCGGGATTGATGCCATTGAATGGGCAGTGAAAATGGCCGATTACGGCGCAGGCGAACTTTTAATTACCTCTATGGATGCCGACGGCACCAAAGCCGGTTATGACCTAGCGTTAATGCGTCACATTAATGACCGTGTCACCATTCCAACGATTGCTTCAGGTGGAGTGGGCAACTTGCAGCATTTGGCCGATGGAATTCTCAAGGGCGGTGCGGATGCGGTACTTGCCGCTTCTATTTTCCACTTTGGTCAATACACCATTCCGGAAGCCAAGCAATATCTGGCTGCTCAAGGAATTGAAATGCGTCTCTAAATTTTAGCACGCCTTAAAAAATCAAAAGAGTGTCTAAATGACACTCTTTTTTATTCATAAATGGCTTTGCAATCAAGCCTGCATAAAAAGTGCAGATAAAAAAAGGGAGTCTTGAAGACTCCCTATAAACCAAGAAAACTACAGCGCGGTTTCTTGAAAAGAAAAACAGTAAAATGACAGATACAGTAGCTCGTCAAGTTAACTAGACCAACCTGATTTCGAAAACAAATATATAACAAAAAAATAACAAAAACATTGACCATTAATGCCGAAAATATTGACAAATTACGACAAGGTCTCGGCAGTCGTGACTTCTAGCGATTTTATTGCGATCTTTTCCTGAACAATAAAACCACCCCCTCCCTTCTGAGAAAATGATCATCTCTCCTGTTTTTCCACCCATTTGGCCGGGAAATAACGCTCAGTTATGCCGTTCAACAGATTTGAAACGGTGCCGGGCAGCAGAATTCCTAAGGGATTTTTCTCCTGCAATTCTGGCGCTGAAATCACTCGAGTTCCCAAAATGTAATCAAACCAGGGCTTGGTCACGCACCAGTTGGCATCCTGATTGGAATTCATATGATGATCATAATGCCAGGGGATTTTTTTCATGGCCCATTCTGGCTCTAAATGGGCACGGCGGTGAATATAATAATAATTACAGGCACTATATACGGTAGACAGTGCCATGCCTTTGGATACGGGATAAAATAGCGTACCAAAAACGCCCGCCACCACGACTAAAGAGACAACTTCATTTTTAGTACGCCAATTGGCAAGACCTTCGACATAACCATGGTCATGAAATGCTGTTTTTCTGACTTCGCGATGATGTTCCCAATGTGATTTCATGCTGTCGGGCACAGGGCTGTAGCGGGGCTTTCCACTGCGATGTGTGCCATGCAAAATATATTTGTGTGCCACCCATTCAAAACCATTGGCCACCACCAGTCCAACCAAAAAACCTTTCCACATATCCATTTCTCCCTATTTTATATTGAATATAGGTTATAAAATATGCTAAACATTGACCCAAAATAAAATTTAATTGACAATTACGACAATAAAAAGATCAATATGCCACATTCTAAAGACTACACAGGCTCTGTATATGGTGGACTTGGGCATTTACTTTATGCCTATAGTCAGGCCAAAGGCTTGGTTATTTCTGAAAAACTTGAACAAGTTCAGAATCTGGAACGTTTTGACTTCTGTCTTTGGCGTGATTTGCTGACAGATATAGACCAACATCTGCAAATTCCGGCACTAGGCCTGGATATTGCCGAACATGTCCAGCCTAAACATTTGGGCATCATTGCCTATATTGCCCTGTCCTGCAACACTTTGGGGGAAGCCTTATACCGTTATCATGATTTCCATCGGCTGATCTATGATGGCAGTGCCTTAGAGCTCAGTATACAGGATGGATATCTGGCGCTTGGCTGGGGATACATCCCCTTTCATTTGACCACGCAAATTACCCAGGAAAATGCGATTGCCTTGATGGTGCAATTTTTAAAACATTTCCTGGAATTTAAAGATATTCATATACATGAAGTGCACTTTATTCATCCTGCACCGAAAAATGTGGCCATCTATGAAGAATACTTCAATTGCAAAGTCCTGTTTTCCCAGCCTAAGGCCCAAATTATTGCACCCATTCATCAGTTGGCTAAACCTATACGTCAAGGTGACCAGACCTTGCAGCATTTACTGATGCAACAAGCCCATGCCCTATTAGATAAACTTCCCAATTCCACCCAGCTCGATCATCGTCTGCAGCAGGCCATTCTCACCGGGCTGCAAAAAAACCAGTATCAAATCGCACCTATTGCCAAACAGTTACATATGTCGGTACGCCAACTGCAACGCCATTTACAGCAACAAGACACCACCTATCAGCAACGCATGCAGGAAGTACGGCATTTACTGGCTGTACAATATTTAAAAGACCGGCATCTGAGCCTGCAAGAAATTGCCTTATTACTGGGTTATTCCGAGCAAAGTGCCTTTCAGCGTGCATTTAAACAGTGGACCAGCCTTACACCACAACAATGGCGACAACAATAATATGCAAAAATTGCACCCTGCTCGTCATCTTGACGTTCAATTTATTCATCAGGTTATGATGAATCAACCAGCAATTTTTCGATGCATATCAAATCACCTGAATGATAAAAAAGCTCACATCGGTGAGCTTTTTTATGTTCCATGTGGAACATAAACGCTGTTTACAAAAATGGATTTTCAATTTCCTGTTCATCCTGGCGGTCAATTTTTTCCGGAAGATGAGCTTCATTTTCCAAGGCACTGACCACGGCATTGACAAAAGCCTGCAAGGCTTTCGCTGCCTGAAGCCCGGCCTGATCTTTGGTCAGCTGTAAATTACCATAAATACTGACGCGGTCTTCCTGATTTTCTAAGGTTAAGTCGTGAATGGCATGCGATTCGGTACCATTTTCAAAAGGCTTGAACATTATATTTCCCCTGATCTTTGTTATTACTTAGATTCTCAAATGAAGTGCAACAGAGATTAAATTATTGGAAGGAAGCAAGATGAGCTAGCATTTTGCTTCCGACCGACCAAAGTCAAAGTTGCATCATGAACTACACTCATCTTACCCAAGAAGAAAGATATCAGATTTATACTTTGTTACGTGAAGGTTTTTCTAAACGTTATATCGCTTGGAGACTGAATCGCTCACCTTCAACCATTTCTAGAGAAATCAAACGTAATCGAGCGAGAAATGGCTATTTT